>JABSRS010000064.1:6747-11454 GCA_013214885.1 Gammaproteobacteria bacterium | reverse complement strand
AAAATGGCGATTGATCCAGCCCATGCGGGAACTGGTACAATCTCAACCGTTATTTGGACCACCACACCATGGACGCTACCAGCTAACCGTGCATTATCAATGCATGAGAATGTTGAATATGTATTAGTTCAGTGTGAAAAAGATGGCGTTAGCGAGCGTTTAATCATCGCGCATGAGCTAATGACTAGCGCAATGGAGCGTTATGGCGTTGAAAAATTCAATGTTATCGGCCAGTGTAATGGCAAGGCATTAGAGTTAGTACGCTTTAATCACCCATTCTATGATTTTGATGTGCCAGTTATTTTAGGCGAGCACGTAACCACCGATTCAGGTACGGGTATCGTTCATACGGCTCCAGGTCATGGTCAAGAAGATTTCGTGGTTGGTAAAAAATATAACATCGAAGTGGCTAACCCAGTGGGTGCTAACGGTGTTTACCTTGAAGATACGCCAATTTTTGCCGGTCAGCATGTCTTTAAAGCCAACGATGCTATTGTTGAGTTGCTGAAAGAGCGTGGCGCATTAGTGCATCATCACGCAATCACGCATAGCTATCCACATTGTTGGCGCCATAAAACGCCAATCATTTTCCGCGCGACTCCGCAGTGGTTTATCTCAATGGAGAAAAACGGTCTGCGTGAACAGGCACTAGGCGAAATCCCTAAAGTCCAGTGGATCCCAGATTGGGGTCAGCAACGGATTGAAAACATGGTTAAAGGTCGCCCAGATTGGTGTGTATCACGCCAGCGTACTTGGGGCGTACCACTAACAGTCTTTATTAACAAAGACACCAATGAATTACACCCTGACACTTCTGAGTTATTAGAGCGTGTTGCGATGTTAATCGAAAAAGAAGGTATTCAGGCATGGTTTGATCTTGAGCCAAGTGAATTTCTAGCTGAAGGTGGCGATACTTACGTTAAAGTTACTGACACATTGGATGTATGGTTTGATTCTGGCGTAACGCACGCTTGTGTGGTTGATGCCCGTGAAGAATTAACTGGCCCTGCTGATCTTTACTTAGAAGGTAGTGATCAACACCGTGGTTGGTTCCAATCGTCATTAATGTCGTCTGTTGCAATGAATGGTAAAGCACCATATCGTCAAGTGCTAACTCATGGTTTCACTGTTGATGGTAATGGCAAGAAAATGTCAAAATCATTGGGTAATGTAATGTCACCACAGCAGGTCGTTAATCGCCTTGGTGCTGATATTTTACGCCTGTGGGTTGCATCAGCAAACTACACCGCTGAAATGACCGTGTCTGATGAAATACTTGATCGTAGTGCCGATTCATACCGTCGAATCCGTAACACAGCTCGTTTCTTGTTATCTAACCTTAATGGCTTTAACCCTGAAACTGACTTAGTTGCTAGTGAAGATATGGTGGCAATTGATCGCTGGGCTGTTGGCCGTGCTCATCAAATCCAACAAGAAATCATTGAAGCTTATGACAACTACCAATTCCATGTAGTGGCTCAAAAATTAACGCATTTTTGTTCGATTGAGCTGGGTAGTTTCTACCTTGATATCATTAAAGATCGCCAGTACACCGCTAAATCAGACGGTTTACCACGTCGTAGCTGTCAAACTGCGATGTACCATATTGCACAAGCAATGGTTCGTTGGATTGCGCCAATTCTAAGCTTTACTGCTGACGAAATTTGGAAATTGCTACCAGGAAATACTGAAGAGTTCGTGTTTATCAGTGAGTGGTATGAGCAACTTACACCGCTAGCAGTTGACGAGTCATTAAATGGTGAGTTCTGGACCCAGTTACAAGATGTTCGTAATGCGGTTAATAAAGTGATGGAACAAGCGCGTCGTGAAGAAGTGATTGGTGGTAGTTTACAAGCTAACATTACGCTTTACGTCAATGAAACACTTGCGGCAACGTTAAGTAAAGTTGAAGCTGAATTACGCTTTGTATTAATTACTTCTGCGGTAACAATTGTTACTGGTGAAACTAATGATAAGGCAGTTGCTACCGACGTCGAAGGGTTGAGTGTATTAGTTGAACCATCGACGGGCGAAAAATGTGACCGTTGTTGGCACCACAGTGATGAAGTAGGGACCGACGAAACACATCCGTTGTTATGTGGTCGCTGTATTACCAACATTGATGGTGAAGGCGAAACTCGTCATTATGCTTAATCAAGTCGGCACAGCCAAGAAACCAGCAACAGCAGCGCAAAGTGGTTTGCGCTGGCTGTGGCTTGGGGTGATATTTTTAATTATCGACCAAGTGACCAAGTTATGGGTCGCAGCCAATTTTGAGTTATTTGAAACGGTTGCGGTGATCCCAATGTTTAGCTTTACTTACGTCCATAACGAAGGTGCTGCATTTAGTTTTCTTGGCAGTGCTGGTGGTTGGCAACGGTGGTTTTTCACTGCAATAGCCGTCGTTATCAGTAGTTTATTATTGTACTGGATGCGCGCTTTAGACAAGAGTGAAAAGCTATTGGCGATTGCTTATTCGTTGGTACTTTCGGGTGCGATTGGTAATTTAATCGATCGCGTTAGCTACGGTTACGTGATTGATTTCATCCATCTCTATTATGAAAGCTACCAATGGCCAGTGTTTAATGTTGCGGATATCAGCATTTGCGTCGGCGCTGGATTAATTATCTTTGAGGCGATAACCGCTAAAGATAAAACTGATGACAAGCTAGCAAAATAAATAAATAGTGAGAATACGTTGTGAACGAAGTTAAAGATCAGGCGGTAATTACCGCAACAAACGAAATTGTTTTTCATGTCACCATGAAGTTATCTGACGGCTCAGCTGCCGATAGCACCAAGGTAAATAACAAGCCAGCAAAACTAACCATGGGCGATGGCAGCTTATCGCCAGCGTTTGAGGCTCAGTTATTAGGTATGGCTAAAGGCGAGTCTAAAGAATTCACCTTGGGCGCAACAGATGCCTTTGGTGCAACCAATCCAGATAATATTTATCACTTAGAACGCAGTAAATTTGAAGCTGAATCATTAGAAGTTGGCGCAATCATTATGTTTGAACAGCAAAATGGAGCCGAGATGCCTGGGGTTATTCGTGAAATTGTTGGAGACTCAGTAACCATCGATTTTAATCACCCTTTAGCTGGACAAGTGATTACCTTCGATATTGAAATTATTGAGATTGACTAGGTTTATTTGTTATGAAAATCAAAATTCTTCGAGCCAATCCGCGCGGCTTTTGTGCTGGGGTTGACCGTGCTATTACTATCGTTGAACGGGCGTTAGATTTGTTTGATAAGCCAATTTATGTCCGCCATGAAGTGGTTCACAATAAATATGTGGTCGATGGTCTTCGTGATCGCGGCGCAGTGTTTGTTGAAGAACTCGATCAAGTGCCAGATAACAGCACGGTTATATTTAGTGCCCATGGCGTATCACAAGCTGTGCGCACCGAAGCTAAGCGACGAGAGTTACGCGTGTTTGATGCAACCTGTCCGTTAGTCACTAAGGTTCATATGGAAGTGGCGCGCTCTAGTAAACGCAGTAGCGAGTGTATTTTAATTGGTCATAAAGGTCATCCTGAAGTTATTGGTACCATGGGGCAATATTCTAGCCCCAAGGGCGCAATGTACTTAGTTGAGACCGTTGAAGATGTCGCTAGTTTAGCGGTTGTCGATCCTAACCATCTGCATTATGTTACTCAAACGCCCTTATCAGTCGATGATACCAAATCAAATATTGATGCTCTGCGCGAACGTGTTTCAGCGATGGAAGGACCGCGCAAGGACGATATTTGTTATGCGACTCAAAACCGTCAAGACGCGGTTAAAGATATTTCAGCTAAGGTTGAATTGCTGTTAGTGGTTGGTTCAAAGAACAGTTCTAACTCGAATCGGTTACGAGAATTGGCAGAAAAGCATAACACTACCGCATATTTGATCGACAATGATCAAGACATCGATCCTGCTTGGTTAACTGATATTACTTCAGTTGGCGTGACCGCTGGTGCATCTGCACCTGAAATATTGGTCCAGCAAGTTATTGATAAGTTAGAGGCGTTAACGGGCGGCGATGTGATTGAAAATCCAGGTATTGAAGAAGATATCGTGTTTGCAGTGCCTGTACAGTTAAGATAAAACCAAGTAATAGAATAATAAAGGCTTCAGGCAGAAGCCTTTATTGACCTTTCAAGTAGCACAATCTGGTTCTTTGGTCACACTTGAACTAGCCACAAATTCAACAATCTCTCCCGAGTCATTTTTCAACGGCATAATTTTGACGTTGACCCAATATAGTTGGCCATTCTAGTGGCTATTACAGATAGTGCCACGCCAAGTGTTGCCACATAATATTTCATGCCACAACGCTTTGTGTTGCGCTAATGAAGTTTTGGTTGAACGAAATAAGCTCGGTGAATTGCCAATTATTTCGCTGGCACTATAGCCAGATTGCTCGATCATCCGTTGATTGACGTATTTGATACAACCATTAATATCACAAGATACAATCGCAAAATCACTGTTATCAATAATCGTTTTCAACTGCTTAGTTTGCAGTTTGTAACTGGTAATTAACTTAGCGTCTTGCTCATGATGCTGTTGCAGTTCGATCAGGTTATCTTTGAGCTGCGTTGGGCTGCGCAGCAACTGATAGACAAAGCCACATAAAAGAAGGTCGATGGTTAGCAATAAAATAACCGTGGTAATCAAGCCATTACTATGGCTAATATCAACCACAGGTTGAATGTTA
>JABSRS010000064.1:0-6737 GCA_013214885.1 Gammaproteobacteria bacterium | reverse complement strand
GTGCCAAATAGTATTGGGTAACTTGATGATGTAACTGGCTTCATCCGAGATATCTAACCCCGATTTTTGGAAAAAAATTTGTTTTTCACTGGTATCAGGGTGTTAGCGCCACACTTGAAAATAATAGCCTTGGTCGAGCATTGAGGTTAATTTGCTATTAGCCATGATTTATTCAAGGTAAATTAACACCGACGCATAACCCCAAAAATAATGCTCATTGGGGTCTATGGTATTAGTCTGAGGGTCTAGCTTGTTTAAAAATATTGGCTTGCGGCCTATAATAGCCTGTCCGCCTTGAACTAAATCGAATGGTCCAGCGAGGGTCACTGCGCCATTGGTTGTGTACTCCCATTAAAATGAGCGCACTAGCAATCAGGGTAAAGAAAAAAAAGAACTAGGGTATAAAGTCTACTCTGAGCTGTGTTATTTAATTTGGTCATATTCGTTAACACTATTTAAGGTTGAACATTAAGAAAGAGTGAACGCTAAGTATACGCTGAGGACTGGTAGCGCATTAATTTCTGTCGAAAGATTAACCTAAAAATTGATGTCGGTCATGTTTTTATGGCCAGGGTATAGAGTCAGTAAAAAACCTGTTTTTGTTAAGTATTTAGTATCGAGGTGAATAAAGTTAACTCAAAAGTTAAACGGTTGTTTAATTTGCTTGTTTAATTTTATTGATGTGTTAAATTGTAAATCCTTGCAGCGATTTAATTCCAGCCACGTTGCATTTCAGGTAGCCTCACTTTATTTGAGGCTACCTTTTTTTTGCCAATTGAAACAATCTTGACTTGAGCTTATAGTGATAGCGTTTATTAACCTAACTAGAAGAACTCAATGAAAAATTTAATGGTTACCAGTGCGTTATTGCTAGTATCTGGCTTTAGTATGGCTAACGTCATTGCCCCAGCCCCTTTAGTGTCGATTCAAACTCAGGATGCATTTTTTGACCAGCTCAAAAATCTATGCGGTCAAGCTTTTGTCGGTAAAGTGGTTTCGACTGACGCTGCTGATCGTGGCTTTGCCAGCAAGAGCTTGGTGATGCACGTTCGAAACTGTAGTGAGGATCAATTACAAATCCCTTTTCATGTCGGTAAAGATGCATCACGGACTTGGATCTTAACTAAAACGGGTTCAGGCTTATCGCTAAAGCATGATCATAGAAAGTCTGATGGCAGTCATGATAAGTCGACGATGTATGGCGGGCACACAATTGACGCAGGCTGGGCTCAAGCTCAGTCTTTTCCTGCTGACCAATACTCGAAAGAGTTATTTATCAACAGTGGCATAGCCCAATCCGTTGGCAATACCTGGCACATGTATATTTATCCCGAAAAATTCACCTACCGCCTGACCCGTCAAGGGCGAGAATTTAAAGTTGATTTTGATTTAACCAAGCCAGTTACCCCGCCGCCAGCCCCTTGGGGATATCAAGATTAAGCACATCATATAGATTTTTAGTCTAGTAATAAGCTGATTTAGCTTGCTGTTGCGGGGTATTCCAAGGTATATATAGTTAAAATAATGTTAATACTAGATATCGCAAACAGTAATGAATCAGCAAAAATATAAAAGAATTGTGGTAAAACTTGGCACCAGTGTTCTAACCTCTGGTGGTACCTCGCTCGATCGAGCCCACATGGTGGAACTGGTGCGTCAAATGGCATCGCTGCATCAACAAGGATGTGAGATTATTGTTTGTACTTCGGGTGCCATCGCCGCGGGGCGAGAGCGCTTGGGCTTTCCTGAGCTATCGGACAAAATGTCAACCAAGCAAATGCTCGCGGCGGTTGGGCAAAGTCAGCTAATCCAAACCTGGGAAAATTTATTTAACATCTACGGCTTACACGTTGGCCAAATGCTACTTACCCGAGCCGATCTTGATGATCGTGAACGTTATTTGAACGCTCGCGATATGCTAGACACCCTGTTAAAGCACAAAATCATCCCAATAATTAATGAAAACGATGCCGTTGCTACCACTGAAATAAAAGTTGGCGATAATGATAACCTGTCAGCATTAATGGTCGGTTTGGCCGATGCCGATTTACTCATGCTGTTGACCGATCAAGACGGACTGTACAGTGCAAACCCAAGAACCAATCCAGACGCTCACCTTATTTCACATGTTGATATTATTGATGATCAATTACGTGCGATGGCAACTGGCAGTGGCACCGCGTTGGGCACTGGTGGTATGGCAACAAAAATTCAAGCGGCAGAGATAGCAAGACGCAGTGGGGCCATCGTAGTAATTGCAGCAGGTCACAGTGACAATGTTATTTTAAACATTGCAGCGGGTAAAAATGTAGGCACCACTTTTAGCGCTACAGCAAACCCGTTAGAGAGCCGTAAACGGTGGTTGTTAGCAGGTCCTGGACCTGTTGGTTCGCTGATTATTGACGATGGCGCCACTAAAGCGGTTATTAAACGCGGCAGTAGCTTACTGCCTAAAGGCATTATTGAAGTTATCGGCTCGTTTAATCGAGGCGATATGGTGACATTACAAGACCCTAACGGAGTCAGTATTGCCAAAGGATTGACCCGCTATAACAGTGATGATTTAATCAAAATAAAGGGGTTGCACTCGCAAAGCATCGAGTCAGCGTTAGGTTATGGCTACGGCAAGGTGGTAGTACATCGCAATAATTTAGTGGTTCTTTAGTCATTTTTAGCAAGAGATTGAAACAATGGATATGAATTTATTAGGACAGCAGGCCCTCGACGCTAGTTACTTGTTGTCACAAGCACCGACCAAACAAAAAAACCAATTATTAGCTGAGTTATCCGCGGGTCTGATTTCGCAGCAAAGTGCTATTTTAAGTGCCAATGCAATTGATATTAAATTAGCGCAAGAGCAAGGACTAGATGAATCATTAATCGACCGTTTATTGCTTAATGAAGAGCGTTTACAGGGCATGAGCGATGATGTCCGACGATTGTGCCAGTTAACGGATCCCGTGGGTGAAGAAGCCAGTTCGAAATTACTCGAAAGTGGTTTGCGCCTGTCAAAGCGGCGAGTGCCAATTGGGGTGATTGGGGTGATTTACGAAGCGCGCCCTAATGTTACTATTGATATTGCAGCACTGGCATTAAAAACTGGTAATACCGCTATTTTACGCGGTGGCAAAGAAACCATTAATAGTAACTTAGCCCTGTTGAAAGTGGTGCAAGATGCGTTAATCGCCGCTGATTTACCACCTCATGCTATTCAATATATTGATAATCCTGATCGCGCCTTGGTCACTGAACTATTAAAGCTTGATCGCTATGTTGATATGATAATTCCACGTGGTGGTGCTGGCCTGCATCGTTTATGTCTCGAACAAGCAACCATTCCCGTGATCACGGGTGGCATTGGTATTTGTCATTTGTTTGTTGAGTCATCTGCTGATTTGGCTAAATCTGTCGCCGTGGTTGAAAATGCTAAAGTGCAGCGGACATCAGTATGTAATGCCTTAGATGTGGTACTGGTACAACGTGATATCGCTGACTCCTTTTTGCCAATGTTAGCCGATAAGCTAGTGGTTGCTAACGTGTTGTTTAGGGCTGATCCTCAAGCGCTAGCGGTCTTGCAGCAAACTAACGCTAAAGTTGAAGCCGCAGGGCAGGGCGATTTTGATCAAGAGTGGTTATCACTGACTTTATCAGTCAAAATTGTTGATGATACCAATGATGCGATAGCGCATATTCGCCAACACAGTTCGCAACATTCCGACGGTATTCTTACCGAGTCAATCGAGTGTGCGAATCGCTTTGTTAATCAAGTTAATTCTGCCGCAGTTTATGTCAATGCCAGCACCCGATTTACCGATGGTAGTCAATTTGGCTTAGGAGCCGAAGTTGCAGTAAGTACTCAAAAACTCCACGCTCGTGGCCCAATGGGACTAGAAGAATTAACGACTTATAAATGGGTTGGGCAAGGAGATTACTTGATTAGAAGTTAATTTTATTTGATAACAGACTGAGACTGTCTATTCCCAAGCCACTTGGGGATAGACTAACTATAGGAAATGACAGCATCAGTTGACCGATTGTAATTTGGCAACTGAAGTGGTCTAATAATCTTGGCGAGAAGTAAGAGCTTATAGGCAGCAGCTTACTTGCTAAGTCTAAAGGGATCCCGTCTATATTGGTGATTGATAGTTGATTTAATTTAAAGCTTACTTTTAGCATTAAGCATAAGGGCGCTAAAAATGCTGACAAAATTGTTTATAAGCAATCCATGGCTTATTTTCTTCATAGCACTCAAAAGATAGCGTATCAATAAATATAGGTGAACCATTGATGAATTGGATGTTGTAGACTGATGCGTCTTTGAGACTCATTCCTTTGCCAATGGCAATTTTCTGAATGTTAAGGATTAGCAGTGCTGCTTGTTTAACTTGTTCAAAAGACCATTCGTAAGGGTATGATATAAATATAATTAATTTTGGCTTAATAACATTGTAGCAATCAGGTTGCATTGGCTCTATGGTTGTTTCTTGATGGCTGACCAGGTACTTTTTATTAACTAACTGATCATATAAACCGCTTGCTTCAAAGAGGTCGTAATCGTTTTTATAGCATGTGTTTATTTGGCGATATAGCACATCATTATGTGTAAACAGAAACCCAGATGGGTCTCTAAATAGACGTAAGCGGGTTGAGTTACAAAGAAAAACATTGATACAGAAAGTAAAAGGAACCTCATGATGGATATCCTATTAATTTTATTTAAGAATGTTGTGTAAAATTGTTTTTGTAACAACCAACTAAAGCCTAATAGGCAATAACTTCGTATGAATGAAACAGGTTTGGCTTGGTACTTAAGTTATTAGTTAAGGTGTTTTAACTTGAGCCATGACTGCTTTAATTTCATTGACAGGCTTAGTTTAGCCGTCTTGGACTGGCGAAATGTTGTTGTTCAAATTCACTCGCTACAACAGGCTTGCCAAACAAGTAGCCCTGACCAATATCACAACCTAGTTGTTCGAGTAACTTCTGTTGTCCTTGATCTTCAACCCCTTCGGCAATAACTCTGAGGTTGAGCGCATGACCCATCGAAATAGCTGCTGATACCAACTTTAAATCGGCAGGAACAGAAGCGATATGGTCGATAAAGCTTTTGTCGATTTTTAAGGTATCAAACGGATAATTACGCAGGTAATTTAATGATGAATAACCCGTGCCAAAATCATCCATCGCCAGCCCTATACCACACTCACTTAACTGATTTAGAGCTTGTTCGACGCATTCATTGCCCGACACCAGTAAACCCTCGGTTATTTCAAACTCAATGGCTGAAGCCGGTAGTTGGAACTGGTCAAGTAGCTTCAGTGTTTGCTCAATCAGGCTGGCTTGTCGAAACTGCAGCGGCGATACATTGATCGAGATATACAGGTTACAGTCGTACCGAGTACGCCATAACGAAATTTGTTCGATAGCTTGTGCCATGACAAACTGACCTATCTCGATAATTAACCCAGTTTGCTCGGCGATAGGAATAAATTCATCGGGTCTAACCTTGCCTAAAATAGGATTGTACCAGCGCAATAACGCTTCAGCGCCATCAATCTTGTTGCTGCCAAAATTGATTAAGGGTTGATAGCAAACAAACAACTCATTGTTGGCAAGAGCCAGGCGCAATTTCTCTTCAATTAACACTCTTCTAGCTAAGTCCTGATTCATTTTTTCAGTATAGAATGTATAGGTATTGCGGCCTTGGCTTTTTGAAGAATACATCGCGGCATCCGCTTGTTTTAATAATTCTTCACTACAGTTGCCATCATCTGGATAGGTGGCGATGCCAATACTAATGGTAGAAACTAGTTTACGTGAAGCAAGTTGAAAAGGTTGTCTAAATTGTTTGAGTAATTTCTCGGCCACAATGGCGACGGAATTCGGATCATTGTGATGAGGGATAAGGACAATAAACTCATCACCACCTAAGCGACCAACGACATCACTGGCTCTGATCACTGATGTTAAGCGTCGTGCGGCTTCAATCAATAGCTGATCACCCTCGTGATGACCTAAGGTGTCGTTGACCTTTTTGAAATCATCAAAATCAAGGAATAACACCGCGACTTTTTGACTTAGCCTTTTGGCATCTCTGAGCAAATAATCTAAGCGATCGAGTGACAAGAACCTGTTAGGCAATCCAGTAAGATTATCAAAATGCGCTTGATAAATAATTTTTTGTTCTTGCTCTTTTTGCGCCGTGATATCGTGTTTTACCGCTAAATAACGGCTGGTCTTGTTATGGCTATCGATGACTGGTGCGATGTAAGCTTGCTCCCAAAATAAACTGCCGTCTTTTTTCTTATTTTGGAACTCACCCTGCCACGCTTGGCCGTTGGATATTTTGTGCCATAAATTTTTATATAGGCTAGGCGCAGTCGTATCGGATTTTAAGACATTTGCTGGTTGCCCGATAACTTCTGCTGATTTATAGCCAGAGGTCTGTTCGAAAGTTTCATTAACATACTCGATGATGCCATTGGGATCGGTAATGACTACTGACATCGGACTTTGTTCGAGCGCTTGACTCAGGATGTTGGCTTGCTGTTCTGCTTGTTTTTGAGCACTTAAATCGATATCGATGCAATAGATCTCTGCCTCGTTATTGAGACCTTTAACGATTACTCGGGTTGAAAACACACTAATTAATTTAGCGTTGATATCTTGATTTCTGATCTCAAAAGCCGATTGGGTCGTGTGGCTGGCAAAGCTAGCATTGAACTCCGTTATCGTTG
>JABSRS010000063.1 GCA_013214885.1 Gammaproteobacteria bacterium | reverse complement strand
AGCCCATCCTTAATTTGAGGCTTGCCATACTCGTTAAACTCGATACGTTTATCAAAATTACTATGCCAGCCTTTACCAAAAGCACCATCATAATCATTGCGACTGTCATATTTTCGCTTAATTATTAATGGTCTTTTAGCGACGCCAATGAAGTCATCTACAAATTCAACTTTAGCACCGCTTCCTATTAGGATAGGATTACCTGCACATTGCTCTTTTTTATTTTGACTATTGGCCTCTCCATCATACCAATCATCATTATCATCATACCAATCACCATAATCAGATTCATCATATCTATAACTATAACTATCACTTTCATTTGAAGATGATCCCCATATCCCACCTAAATCAAAGCCACTTGCCCAGCAGACTGTTTGTGCTACCTGATTAGGTACGGTGCCTGTATAACTAACTCTACAATTTGCTTTTACTGATTCGCTCATCGAAACACCAACTAATGCAATAGCTGCTAGTGCGCTGTATTTTCCTACTTTATTCATGCCTTATTCCTTTCAGTAACGATTATCGGATATTTAATCTTATAGTTAGAGAGCGTTACCATTTCTGTATATAAAATTTCGGCTAATTGATGCTTATCAGCAATATTAGTAGTCGTTAAAAATTACTGAATAAGCGGAGATATATTAGGTAATTCTTCTAAGATGATTTTTACTTTTTTGTTCATGCCCATTGGTGAAATATTAAAATGAACCGACAAGCATTGTGCTAAACAATTGAGAAAGCCATGACAAAAATAATGATAAAGGAAAGGTTCATTTATACTCTTACATAGTTTTTTATAACTGTTTTTCAGATTTTTAAATAATAGATTTGTTTGAGCTGGTGGAATTTTGAGCTTGTAATCTTTTAAAATTGCTTTTGAAGTATCCAACAAAAGCTTAATATTCTCGTCTCCGTGTACAATTCTTCCTGTTGAAAAAACGCTTATCCACATTGGGTCTCGATGAGTTAAAAAATAAAAAGCTTTGTCTAATGACATTTCAAAAACATCAAATATAGTATCGTTGTAGCAATCGATATAGTGATAAAAAGAGATTTCAGGACTGAATATAACAAGATCTATATCACTAAAGGCAGGATCCCAAGATGATTCGAGTATAGAACCAAAAATGATAGACAAGCTCTCAGACTTTCCCTTTATTTTGAGATAATCAATTACAACTTTATTCAAATCATTCCCTCTGCTCGTAAAGCCCATATGAAACGTCTAAGATCCAAAAATATTTAGGGCAGAAAAAGTATATTTTAAGTAAGACACTTAAAGCGTAGTTCAAAATTTATTATTGGCAAGCTCAAGTTTTATTAATTAGGAGCTGTTGTAATAGATTGTTGTCTACATTTGTAAATGGTCGTAACTCATTGAGGGATTGGGAATTAAAAATAATTTTTAATAAACTTCAGATCTGAATAAGACCACTTCAGTTTAAAAGCACATGTTAATCCTACCGCTGGCCTTGGGCGTGACGCCTTTGTGTTGGCCAGCTTGCGTTGTACGGTTACGATGTTTGAGCGTTCGCCGATAGTTGCGGCACTGCTTGATGATGGCCCGGGCCAAACAAGATCCAGAAATTGGTGGTTGGGTTAGTGAGTGTTTAATGCTCGAACATAACAATTCGATTGAGCACTTATCTCAATTGACCGCCAGTCATGAAGTGGTTTATCTCGATCCAATGTTTCCGCATCGTAAAAAATCGGCCCAAATCAAAAAAGAAATGCGGGTGTTCCAGAGTTTAGTCGGTAGCGATGATGCCGATAAATTATTGCCTGTGGCACTAAACGCTGCTACCAAGCGTGTCGTGGTTAAGCGTCCAGGTTATGCTGGGTTTCTTAACGAGCAAACCCCAAGTATGCAGTTAACCTCAAAGGCCAACCGCTTCGACGTCTACGTTAAGGCGGCGATGAATGGCTAATAATACCCTAAGGAATAACATGAAAACTATTATTGGATTAACGTTTGGCTTGTTAATGATGACTGGCTGTTCGACCTATCAATATGATGCTAAGAATCCAGAAAAATATATCGAATTTTGGTGTGATCCTAGCAACGATAATCTACTGACCGATCTTTCCGATCATCAAAATAAATCTAGAGCACAGCGCTATGCTGAGCCACAGTACCAGACAAACATCAGCCAGCGACAGAGTTGTATCGAGCAAAGTATCCCAAACGATATAACCAGTAAGCAATCAGAGGGCTAGGCTTAGTTTTATTGAGCGAACGTAGCGACTATGGTGGTAATTTGGCGCGATAATTGTTGATGCATGTCGTTGCTAAGTTGCATGGAGTTATGGCTATTTTGTTTTATTTGCTCGACCGTTTGATTAAAGTCTTTAATGCTCGATAGCTGAGTGCTTGCATGGTCGACCCCCTGCTGTGCGGCATCGAGCGTTAATTGGGCCTGAGCACCGACTTCGCTGGTGGTTGCCAATAATTGTTGTGAAGCAATATGTTGCTCACTGGCGGTAGTGCTGATTTGTGCAATATCATTGGCTAAATAAGTCGCTGACTCGTTCAATAGTTTGAAAATCTCTAAAATGTCACATAATGATGACTTGGTTTTTATCGATAATTGCCTGACCTCATCGGCAACCACCGCAAAGCCACGACCATGTTTTCCCGCTCGTGCCGCTTCAATGGCGGCATTTAGGGCGAGTAAGTTAGTTTGGTCTGAAATGTTGCTAATGACATCGACAATAATAGTGGCATCGCTGACACAAGACTGCAGTTTGGTGATTGAGTTCTTACTGCTATTAATGGCTTGGTTGGCTGTTTCGGCAGAACATAAGACTAATTGCACTCGTTGTTGGCTGTCGACCATTGCAACCGCGGTCGATGTCGCCGTTTGTTTTATTTCATTCGAATTTTTATCGACGGCCAATGCTAAATCATTAACATTAGCCATCACGAGTTGGGCGTTTTCGACACTTTGAGTGTTGTCTGATATTTGGTCGCTCATTAATTCAAATTGGTTAAGCATGGCGGAAAGGTCGTCTTGTACTAAATTCATCTGTCGTTGTTTTTGGTTCTGCTGCTGTTGGATTCTTGCTAGTAGTAAATTAAAGTGCGTTGCAATTTGACCCACTTCTGACTTACTGGCGGCTAGGGCTAAGGGCTGACTGCTTTGATTGTTGACTAGCTCGTTAAAACCTTGGTTTAGTAATTTAAGCGGCATGATGATGAAGCGTCGTTGAAACCACAGCAATAATAATGCGAAGGTCATTAACCCCACGCTAATCGATATTTGGGATAATTTAACTTTTTGTTTGACCTGTTGTGCTCCTGATTCCAAACGTTGGCCCAGTTGGAGTAACTTCAGATCTATTTGATTAATAGCGGATTGCAATGCATCCTGAGTCTGTTTTTGCTTAGTAATGCTTTGCTGTGTACGAGTTATTTCTGCGAGATAACGATTCACTAAATTGGTTAGTTCATCTTTGAGATCAACAATTGGATTTGTTGGTTCGTCATCATCATCGATTAGGAAATTATCAATTTGTTCGACCATTATTTGTTGTTTGAAAGAGCCATCGAGTGACGTTATATGATCGAGCTCTCGGAGTAACTGTTGCATATCAGTAACAATTGAGCTGATAATTTTAATAATATTGTTATGGCCAGTTGCGAAGTACTTTTGGCGTAATAAAACCAGTTGATTAGTCGCTTGAGTGACTTCCAGTAAAGTGTTTAACAATTCAATAGTTTTATCTGAGCTATTAATATTAGTGACGACATGATTAGTTAAACTCATGGTTATTTGAAATATATCGCGTTCACTGATGATTAAAATTTGTTGAGGATTACCGCTGAGTTTACCCGCTGCACGGTATTTTTGAGTGAGATCTTGCTTTAGTTGCTGGACTAACTGCAAGCTTTTTGAGTTGTTGGTCGTTAGCTGTGAAATTTTTGCTTCTAATGATGATAGTTTATTGACTGCTGAGGTCAATAAAATTGCATCACCAGTTGATAGGTATTGGTTAATAACTTGTTTTAATTCCACACTGAACTGTTTGCGAATGTCATTAAAACCTTGTAACTGTTGAGCGTTTTTTTCGAGGGATATTGAACTCCACCATAAGGTCATACCAAGACACGTGGCAATAAGTATCAGGCTTAGGGAGGATAATTTGGAAAATGTAGCAATTTTCATAAGCAGCTATTACTGGGTTTAATTCTGTTTAGTGTAAAAACAGTATGTGACAATCCGATGGCTGATTTATTGCAGTTTTGTGAAGGTAATTTTGTGAACGTAATCAGGCTTAGTTTTCAGTTAAGAAATGTAATTCATATAAATCTTCGAGTGAAAGCAGCCGTTTATTTTGCGCTTGTCGCAGCCGTTGCAATAGTATCGAGCTAGCAGCTTGGCTGCAATTTTCACACATCCGGTGGAAATACACTTCGGCAATTTTTTCGAGGTGAATGGCAAATGCTAATACCTCTCTGGTATCAGCATCCTCTGTTAATGATTGCTGATGCAAAGCATAATCAAGGTTCATTGATGGGATGTACTCTTGCTGGAGTTCTGTGTTGATATGACCATTAAGCAGGGCAAGTTCCAGGCTGTGTTTTCGTTTTAATGTTGCTTGGGCTTCATCATGGAGCAAGGCTTTTGACTGCGGTGATTTAACGCGGTATAGCGCATCGATGTACTGAGAGAACACATCATCTAGCATGGTGATTGCCGCTTCGAGTGTTGCCTCAAATGAAATCGGACACATATCAGGGGGAACCATTATATTCTCGCTGGTTAGTTAGCCTAATATTAACTGTATACCAAATTTAGGATATTTGTTGTAGCTAGCACTTAAACTGCAGGATCAGACTATGCAGGGACCTAAGCTCTTTTAATAGCGAGCCTAGGTACTTTAGACTATTGGTCATGAGCAATGCCAGAGTTTGCGATGTCGCTAATCCGCGGGGTGTTTTGATTCACTTCGTTTGTTACGCCGATTACTCCTCAACGGCTGCTATTTGGTGATTTAAATCTGATATTTTATCTACCTCGTGATTGATATTGGTTAAAGTTTTACCCCTACGTAAAAGTGGGTTAGTCACGGGGTTGGCCACTGTGATGAAAATGTTAGATGAGACATCCCAAGTGATGGAATACAGTCAAAAGCTTGAGAAAAAACTCGCTTATATGAAACAACATCAAAAGAATTACGCGCAGATAATAAGCGATTGCAGCAACTTGATTTAGTGAAAGATGATTTTTTATCAACCAGTTTGCCATTCGGCCAGTTGATGGTCACGATCGATCGTGATCGGATTATTCAGGTGATGATTAATTTGTTATCCAATGCTGCCAAGGTCAATGTTGATCTTACACATGACCAGCAAACTCTGACGATTTGTGTGGTTGATAATGGTCCTGGAATAGGTTTGGCTATTTGCAAGGGAATAATCGATCATCATAAGGGGAAATTTTGGTCGAAAGCTCGCCCAACCAAGGCAGTAAGTTTTATTTCACATTGCCGCTGTGGTAATTGGCATTATACTAGGGTTTTATCAGTTAGGATTTGTTAAGTATGTTTGAGTTAGATACCAGATTGGCTAATGACACTGTGGTGTTGGGTGACTTTGAGCAATCGAGACTTTTATTAGCTAAAGATAGCCGCTATCCGTGGTGTATTTTGGTGCCTAAGCGTGTGGGTATCAATGAAATGTATCAATTATCCGCCCAGGAACAAGCGCAAGTTACTAAAGAATCTGCTTTGTTGGGGCAAAGTTTAATGACGTTATACCAAGGCGATAGTCTTAACGTTGCAGCCTTGGGCAATGTCGTTGCGCAATTGCATATTCACCATGTCGTGCGTTATCACAATGATCCTTGTTGGCCAGGGCCGATTTGGGGGGTTGGTTCATCGGTGCCTTTTGAGCAGGACGATCTGGTCAAGCAGGCTAATAAAATTATCGAACCATTGCTGGGACAACTGGGATTTATCGCGGCAATTTGATCTCGACTTTATCGCAGATTTGACCATCTTTATGGTAACTATATTCAAAGATTGTTAGCTGTTGGTGCCGATCATAAAGCAGGATAGTCGAGCAACGCGTGCCGTACTCATCACCGATAATGAAAATTGGTGACAAAAAACGTTCCAATTCGATCCCGACACCCGTGTCGGGTAATAGATGATCGGGTGCCTTAATATTGCACTGCATTAATGTCACCAACTCGTTGGCATCGACCCGCTCAGTAGTTGCAAGATAGGCTTCGAGCTGACTTACACCACGCTGAACTTTAGGCCAATGATCATTCAGTGCCGCATTGGATAAACCATGACAGCCCTCGGTGATAGGAAGCACTTGGTTGGTGGTATTATTAAAGGTAAAGAGTTGATCCGCAGTACCATAAAGTAGGTTAAAACCAGAATATTGAGCGGCTATAGGTTGGAGCTTTGGTCCAAATTCAGTCGGGCTAGCCAGACTGTTAAGGTAATCCGTCACTAATTCACCGCGACTAGGTGGCTGTGGTTTTATAAATTGTGGACCACGGACATTAGTCAACGCGGCAATGCGACCATCAACGTTAACCCCAAGCCAAGTACCAAGCGCCTCAAGATCTTGACCTGCAATGATTGCGGAATCAGGCCACTGGGCCAACTTCGCGGTTGGCCGCCGATGAAACTCATCTCGATTCGCGATAATAATTAACGGGTACAGATCCGATACCTTATTAGCGACAAACAATACACACATATTAATCCTTTGTTAAACAGTTTATCCCAATTAAGGAGGGTCTGATTTAGTGGTTATGACTATGCTAATGGTTATGACTATGCTAATGGTTATGAGTATGCAAGTTCAACTTAGGCAACAGCTCCGCCACAAAGGCCCGTGCTCCACGTCGTAATAAAGACCATGAAACCAACAGTCCTATAATTGCTAGGCTGATGACCTCAAAGGTTGATGGCGCGTTGTGGTTTAACGTTAAGTTGCTGATCACTAGATCACCCACCATGTTATCGGTGAGCAATGCAAATGCGATAACTGAAATGGGTAATAAGATCACAAATGCCGCAGCAAGTTTGACACCGTGTTCTTTAATCATGAAACGAATTAGCTCAATGCTAATTGTTGGCCCCAAGATCATTAACACCAAGGCACTGCCAGGGCTCCAGCCAGTAACCAACATCGCAGCCGCGATTGGGGTTACTCCTGTGGCACAGAGCCTTAGTGGTATCGCAAGCAGGGCGATCAGCAATAAATCACTCCAATGAGGGACATGCTGCTGACCAAGAGTCAGGATGCTGGCGAGAATTAATCCAACGACCAGCCATGGCGCAGTATGATCAAATAAATGTTCGTAACCATGACGCAGAGAATGTTTTAGTTTGCTGGCGATTTCAGCTTGAGCCGCAATCGGTTGTGGTTCTTTGTCTCGGACCCAACGCACCATGATTAGCGCGAGCAATAAGATGATAACGATGGCGCAAATTAAGCGCGTAAATGTCATTTCCCAACCAAGCAATGGTAAGGAAATTAATAGTGATTCAAAACCTAATATTGGCGCCGAGATTAAAAAAGCCAGTGCCATAGAGGCATGCGCCCCTTGTTTGCGTAATAATTGATAAGCTTTGGTCGCATCGGGAATACAAAAGGGTAACGGCAAACCAAGTAAAGCCCCGCGTAACACCTGAAAATTAGTCGGTTTACCCGATTGGATTTTTATTGGATGATTATCCGAAAATACATACTTACTCACACTCGATAGCGCGTACGCCAGTAACAAGAAAGGCGATAGGGTGAATGCCAATTGAATTAATAAATCAATCTGTTGGTCACTATGATGGCCCTCTTCTTGATGTCCGATCAATAAAATAGCCGCCAGGCAAGCTAAACCTAACAGCGAACCTAACCCATCATAATGGGTCGTGGTTTGTTGATGACTATGATGATGTTCGGCATAAGGGCGATGGAACACCACGTGTAATACTGAGCCAGCAATAAAGCTTTCAATTAGCGCGACTATCGATGAATCTAATTGCGGCAGCCACACGTTGCCATAATACGAACCTGTAATGGTGCCAACGGACATTAACCCTAATACCGACAGTGCGATTGCCTTGCCAAAATGGGGGCGTAGTAACCACCAAATAGTTAAACCAACGGGTAATCGGTGGACGACCACAGCAATAATTAAGGTTAATTGGGTGAAATTGGGATCTTCGGTTAACGCGGTGCCGTCGGTTAAGCTATGTAATACCAAACCTGTCACACCGATCATCAGCGTTGTCTTATGGGTAATAGAGGCTGCTTTGTGAAAAATGCTTTCGGCAATGGTTGGTCCAAATAGACCTAATACCACAAATAGAATGCTCCAAACCCCAGCTTCGCTCACTGTTTCTGGCAAGATGTGAAAAATTACCAAACCGCCGATGACCACAAAAATAAAGCCATCAAACAAGTCGAGCATATTGCTCTTTCTGGTGGTGAGGTTAAAAAGTAAGGGGCCAATAAAAAGAGCCACTATACTGGCGAACAGAATCATGATCACATCAAATAAAAGAAGATAATGTAATACTATAACATAACGTTTTTAAGCGGACTAGCGGCAGAATTATATTGAGAGGATAATATGTGAGCGAGCTCTAACTGAATTAAGTCCCCTGAGTAAACCAAGGGGACCAAAAAATAATTTAATGGTTAATATCAATAACTTTTCGTTGCTGACTCGATTGATTGGCAGCGGTGATAATTGAAATCACATCATGAGCGTGCTGGTGGCTAACTGGCGTTGGATCACCTTGAGTAATCGCTAAATGAATTTTACGGTAAAATTCTGGGTAATTACCATCGGGGGATGGGCACAGTGTTTCTGAGTGACGATTTTCGGCACAAGTATACAAAGAGCCCCAATCATCAATCGATTCACGACCAAACTTATCATCCCCAGGGATCATTCCTGCTTTTAACTGCTTATGCTGAGGGTCGACACCTTGCTTGATGTAGCTTCCAATATCACCGTGGATTAAGTAGCGCGGTCCAGTGTGTTTGACTAATGAGCTGCAGGTTAGCTCAACCACTAAGTCAGAATAAATTAATCGCATATAAAATGAGTCAGGCGCTTTAGCTATCGGGCGAGTCGTTGAGATGTCGGCAAAAATACTGTTTGGTTTACCAAATAAAGTCAAAGACTGAACTATTAGGTTAGGTGCTAGTTCCCACACCGCTCCACCGTGCTCTGGGTTATCACGCCAATTGTTGATGACTTCCGGCCAGTAACGGTTTACTTGAACGCCGTAGCTATGGATAGTGCCAAGAGTCTTATTTTTGACGATTTTCTTAACCGCTAGGTAATCACAATCCCAGAGTCTGTTGTGGAACGTTGATAATAATAAGCCTTTGGCTTGGGCTAACTCGCTGAGGATCGCAACTTGCTCGGTATTTAAAGCAATTGGTTTTTCGACAATCACATGTTTACCAGCTTCAAGGGCTTTTTTTGCATAGCTAAAGTGGGTGTCATTAGGTGTCGCCACTACGACTAAATCGATATTAGGTTCAACAATTAGCTGTTCTGGTGTTAGTTGAATCGTGTTCTCAGGTAAATGTTTCGATTGAGAAGATGATTTAGTAGCAATTGCATACAAAGAAAAATTAGGGTTATCTAACAAAAGCGGGGTATGAAGTTTTTTACCCGAAGAACCATAGCCAATGATCCCAGTTGAAATTGTTTGTGTTGCTTTTGCGCCCATAATTTAGCGTTCCCCATATTATTGGAATTCTCGAGTGGTTTAGTCAGATTAAAGCTTTTTAGAATAAGGTGTTTTGATCCTTATCAACATAGTGGCAGTAGATTTTGGTCGGATTTACAAGTCAGTACTGCTATGGTTGTGGGCTTCTAAGCTAGATAAATGAGAATAACAATGAAAATAAATCGGTTAGCTATTGCTGTTGCGATGGCTTTGTCAATTTCGGCTTGTTCACAAGTCTCTGAAGTCGAACCCGCAGAGTCGGCCAATAAAATAATAAAATCAGCGGCACCAGACTTTAAATGGCGAGCTGACCGTTTTGCTGACATTCAGATGTTACGCTATCAACTTCCAAAATTTGAGAGCTTAACAGTTAAGCAAAAAGAATTACTTCATTATCTATCACAAGCGGCATTAGCTGGTCGTGACATTATTTGGGATCAAAATTACAAATATAACCTAACCATTCGTCATACCCTTGAAGCAATCGTTAAAGATTATTCTGGCGATCGTAGCAGTGATGAATTTGTAAGTTTTAGTGAATATACCAAGCGAGTGTGGTTTTCAAATGGTATTCACCATCACTACATGAACGGTAAGATCGCACCGAAATTCTCGGCTCAAAGTTTTGCTGACTACGTTAATAACGTCGCGAGCAAAGGTAATTTACCATTGGCTCAGGGGCAAAGTGTTGAATCATTACTGACCCTGCTTAAACCTGTGATGTTTGATCCGTCGATTGCGAGCAAGAAGGTTAACCAAAGTGCCAATACTGATAATGTTATAGCCTCTGCGGTAAATTTCTATGAAGGTGTTAGCCAGCAGGAAGTGACTGACTTTTATGCGGCCAAAATGGATAAAAATGACAAAACGCCAGTGTCTTGGGGTCTTAACTCCAAATTAGTTAAAATTGATGGTCAGGTTGTTGAGCGAACCTGGAAAGTTGGTGGTATGTATGGTGAGGCTCTGGAGCAGGTAGTCTATTGGTTTGAGAAGGCGATTACCGTGGCTGAAAACGAGCAGCAAGCCAAAACATTTGCGCTGTTAGTTAAATATTTTAAAAGTGGCGATTTGAAAGACTTCGATGCTTATAACATTGAGTGGGTTAAAGATACTGAGTCAGTCGTTGATGTGGTAAACGGTTTTATTGA
Organism: Gammaproteobacteria bacterium; assembly: GCA_013214885.1. Lineage (GTDB taxonomy): Bacteria > Pseudomonadota > Gammaproteobacteria > Enterobacterales > Psychrobiaceae > Psychrobium. The sequence goes on along the minus strand of JABSRS010000063.1, from coordinate 1,065 downwards.
AGTCTATAACGATCCGCTAGCCTCGCGTGGTTCATTTGAGTCGGTTGTTTCGTTTAAAGACCCCATTGCGACCAAGGTGATTGCAGCTATTGCCACAGAAGCACAGTGGTTTGAAGATAACTCACCATTATTTGCAGCACATAAGAAAAAACAAGTGAAGGGAATTACCGGTAAGGCGATTACTGTAGTGATGGAATCTGGCGATGCATCGCCATCAACTCCGATCGGCATTAATTTACCAAATGCTAACTGGATCCGCGCCAATCATGGTTCGAAATCGGTCAGTTTATCAAACATTGTTGCCGCCTACGATAATGCCAAAGGTGGCGCGCTAAAAGAATTCGCCTGGGATGAAGCCGACTACAAGCGCGGTAAGCAATACGGACCATTAGCCAGCACGCTACATACCGATATGCATGAAGTTATAGGTCATGCTTCTGGTCAAATTAATCCAGGTGTTGGTACGCCCAAAGAAACCTTAAAGCAATATTCTTCAGCACTAGAAGAAGGTCGTGCTGACTTGGTGGCTTTGTATTTCTTAATGGATCAAAAACTGGTTGATATGGGAGTAATGCCAAGTATTGATGTTGGTAAAGCGGCCTATGACAACTACATCCGCAATGGCATGATGTTACAACTACGTCGCCTTGAGCCTGGTCAGGAAATTGAAGAAGCGCACATGCGTAATCGCCAATTAGTCGCCAGTTGGGTCTATGAAAAAGGCTTAAAAGATAACGTGATTGAAAAGCGCGTTCGTGACAATAAAACTTACTTTGTGGTTAATGATTACGTAAAGTTACAACAGCTATTCGGTGATTTACTGCGCGAATTACAGCGGATTAAATCTGAAGGTGACTTTAAAGCGGGTCAGCACCTAATTGAAAGCTATGCGGTTAAGGTTGATCCTGTGATTCATGCCGAAGTGATTGAGCGTTACAAAGATCTCGATTTGGCACCGTATTCTGGTTTTATTAACCCTAAATTAATTCCTGTTTATCAGGGTGAAAAAATAATTGATGTTACCGTCGAGTACCCTGCTGATTTTACTCAGCAAATGCTTGAATA
>JABSRS010000062.1 GCA_013214885.1 Gammaproteobacteria bacterium | reverse complement strand
TTTCAAGTGCTTTAGCATCGCCATTAATCGCGTCTTGCAGCTCAACCCCAGTGTAGCCAATGGCTTGAGCATTAACAAAAATCGTCGGAATACCCGCATTTATCATCGTTGCTTTTAAAGTTCCGACTCCTGGCACTGCTAAGTCATCGACCAGATTGCCAGTGGGAAATATCGCGCCATCACCATCGGCAGGATCGATGAATTCTACTGCTATCTCTGCCGCAGGAAACGTTACGCCATCTAGTTCAAAATCGCCAGTTTCCTGGACTTGACCATTGGTGATCGGGATCTGAGCAATAATGGTTTTACTAATATTTTTTTGCCAAATACGCACGGTACAAATACCATTATCAGGAATGCGGGCAGGGTCAACCAATCCGCTGTTGATTGCAAAAGAGCCAACAGCCGCTGATAGATTGCCACAGTTACCACTCCAATCAACAAATGCTCGGTCGATAGCAACTTGACCAAATAAGTAGTCAACATCATGATCTGGTTGTGAACTTTTAGACAAAATTACAGTTTTACTAGTACTCGAGGTTGCGCCGCCCATGCCATCGGTTTGTTTGCCGTACGGATCGGGACTACCAATCACGCGCAGCAAAATAGCATCGCGGGCTGCACCTGCAACTTGTGCAATTGCCGGCAGGTCTCCTAAGTTAAAGAAAACCCCTTTACTGGTGCCACCGCGCATATAAGTCGCAGCGATTTTTATTTGTGGTAAGTAAGCCATAATTGTTATCCTTTTAGGGCTTTAATCGTCGAAAGGGATATCGGGCAACTTTACGAAAAACCGCTGTAAACACGTCCATATGCGCTCTAATTTTCATCCCTGAAAATTAAGTTTTTCTCCAAGCAACCCGACATCCCTAGCATTGTTGATCGTCGGTCAATGAGTTTAACCTTTATTAGACTCAAGGAAATCCTGTGCAAAACGCTGTAAAACCCCACCTGCGCTATAAACCGAAATTTCTTCAGCGGTGTCTAAGCGACACTTAGCAGTAATTTCAACAACTTCGCCATTGGCACGAGTCATTACGACGGTCAGTTGATTGCCCGGTGCTGGCGTACCAACAACATCAAAGGTTTCAGAGCCATCAATCGCGTAAGTGTTACGGGTGTCACCGTTGATAAATTCAAGGGGCAATACGCCCATACCAACCAGATTGGTGCGGTGAATACGCTCAAAACCTTCGGCTAAAATGGTTTCAACCCCCGCTAAACGAACGCCTTTGGCCGCCCAATCTCGCGATGAGCCTTGGCCGTAGTCGGCACCAGCCACAATGATTAGTGGTTGTTTGCGTGCCATGTAGGTTTCAATCGCTTCCCACATCCGTGACTCTTTACCTTCTGGCTCAATCCTAGTTAGCGAACCTTGCTTGATTTCGCCCTTGTCGTCTCGACACATTTCATTCAGCAATTTCGGGTTAGCGAAGGTGGCACGTTGCGTCGTTAGGTGATCACCACGGTGAGTTGCATACGAGTTAAAATCAACTTCTGGCAAGCCCATTTTATCGAGGTAAGCACCTGCAGCACTGGCTAATTGAATTGCATTAGACGGCGATAAGTGATCGGTTGTAATGTTGTCACCAAGTACCGCTAATGGCCGCATGCCTTTCATGGTGCGCTCGCCCGCTAATGCGCCTTCCCAGTATGGTGGACGGCGAATGTAGGTGCTCTTTTCACGCCAGTCGTATAGGGGACTAATTTGCTCACCCATTTCAACTTTAACGTTAAACATTGGCTCATAAATGGCTTTGAATTGCTCAGGCTTAACGCTTGCGGCAACAATTGCATCAATTTCTTCGTCACATGGCCAAATATCTTTTAAGGTAATGTCATTACCGTTTTGATCTTGTCCTAAGATATCTTTTTCAATATCAAAACGAATCGTCCCGGCGATGGCATAGGCAACCACTAACGGTGGTGATGCTAAAAATGCTTGCTTGGCGTGGGGATGAATACGGCCGTCAAAATTACGGTTGCCAGACAGTACAGCTGTTGAGTATAAGTCACGGTCAACGATTTCTTGTTGGATCTTAGGATCAAGTGCACCGCTCATGCCGTTACAGGTGGTACAGGCAAATCCGATAATCCCAAAACCAAGCTGTTCTAATTCAGGCAATAGTTTTGAGTCTTCAAGATATAATTGTGCCACTTTTGAACCAGGGGCAAACGATGTCTTAACCCAAGGTTTACGTAATAAGCCGATTTTGTTGGCATTACGAGCAATCAGTCCTGCGGCAACAACATTGCGTGGATTTGAAGTAATAGTACAGCTGGTGATTGCGGCGATAAAAACCGCGCCATCTGGCATTTCGCCTGGTGGTGCGGTCCATGCTTTGGCAATGCGGCGTTTGCTTAAATCGGCAGTGGCTAAACGACGATGTGGGTTTGACGGGCCAGCCATGTTACGACCAACACTTGAAAGATCAAAGGTCAGTACTCGCTCGTACTCAGCAGTTACTAAATCATCCGCCCATAAGCCTGTTTCTTTGGCATATTGTTCTACTAGGGCAATTTGCTCTGGCTCACGGCCAGTGATTTTCAGATACTCAATGGTTTGTTGATCGATAAAGAACATCCCAGCACTGGCACCATATTCTGGGGTCATGTTTGAAATGGTCGCGCGATCGCCAATGGTGAGGTTAGTAACACCCTCACCATAGAATTCAAGGTAAGCTGATACCACTTTTTGATTACGTAAAAACTCGGTAATTGCTAACACTAAATCGGTGGCGGTAATGCCTGGTTGACGCTGGCCTGTAAGCTCAACACCAATAATATCAGGCAGGCGCATCATGGAAGGGCGACCTAACATTACTGTCTCTGCTTCAAGACCACCAACACCGAGTGCTATAACACCTAAGGCATCTACGTGCGGCGTATGAGAGTCGGTACCAACACAGGTATCAGGGAAGGCAACGCCATCACGCGCTTGAATAACGGGTGACATTTTTTCAAGGTTAATCTGGTGCATAATACCGTTACCCGCAGGGATAACGTCGATATTATCAAACGCTTTTTGACACCAGTTAATAAAGTGGAATCTGTCTTCATTACGGCGCTCTTCAATCGCGCGGTTTTTAGCAAAGGCGTCTTTTTCAAAACCAGCGTGTTCAACAGCCAAGCTATGATCAATAATTAATTGCGTTGGCACTACTGGGTTTACTTTGGAAGGGTCACCGCCTTGTTCACTAATCGCGTCACGTAAACCTGCCAGGTCAACAAGTGCGGTTTGTCCTAAAATATCATGACAAACAACGCGGGCAGGGTACCAAGGGAAATCTAGATCTTGTTTACGTTCGATCAGTTGTTTTAGTGAGTCAGTCAGGGTGGCAGGATCACAACGGCGTACTAGTTGCTCGGCTAAGACACGTGAGGTGTAAGGAAGTTTGGCATAGGCGCCAGCTTGAATTTCTTCAACAGCGGCACGGGTATCGTAATAATCTAGCTTGGTACCTGCTAGTGGCTTGCGGTAATTGGTGTTCATAAGTTTGTCCATCAAATCTGAGTCATTCATTAACAGTGGCGATGGGTATCACCATATTCTCCGCAAAAGCGCTGTAAATATGTCCCTATACGCTTGATTTTTCATCCCTGAAAAATATCTTTTGCTCCAAATAAGCAGATACCACATTGAGCTGTCAAGATCCTCTACCACTTATTCACGAGTGATAGAGTAGGAGGGAATTATCGCTCGCTAATTGGGTTTACTTTACGTGGCTCGCAGCCCGTGTAATCGGCACTTGGGCGGATAATACGGTTATTTTTGCGTTGTTCGATTACGTGCGCTGCCCAACCTGTTAGGCGTGAACAAACGAAGATTGGGGTAAACAATTTCGTTGGAATGCCCATGTAGTTGTAAGTTGATGCGTGGAAGAAATCAGCGTTACAGAATAATTTTTTGCTATCCCACATAAATTCTTCACAAGCTACTGAGATGTCATATAGCGAGGTGTCGCCATTTTCAGCGGCGAGCTTTTGTGACCAAGCTTTAATGATGACATTACGTGGATCAGAGGTGCGGTAGATTGCATGGCCAAAGCCCATGATTTTTTCTTTACGCTCAAGCATTCCAGCCATTTGCTCTTTGGCATCGGCTGGGGATTTAAAGCTTAAAATCATATCCATCGCTGCTTCGTTAGCGCCGCCGTGCAGTGGTCCGCGCAAGGTTCCGATTGCGCCAGTAACACAAGAATACATATCAGATAGGGTTGAGGCACAAACTCGGGCAGTAAAGGTTGAGGCATTAAATTCATGCTCTGCGTATAAAATCAGTGACACGTCCATCACGCGGCGATGTTGTTCGCTTGGTGCGGTGCCGTTTAGTAAACGTAAGAAGTGACCACCCAAGGATTCTTCATCAGAAGTACATTCGATTTCGACACCGTCATGGGAGAATTTGTACCAGTAACACATAATTGCAGGGAATGCGGCAAGTAAGCGGTTAGCAGCGCGGCGCTCTTGGCTAAAATCATTCTCTGGCTCTAAGTTACCTAAGAATGAACAACCGGTACGCATAACATCCATCGGATGGGCGTCTTTAGGGATTAGCTTGAGTACTTCTTTAAGTGCTTGGGGTAAATCACGCATCCCGTATAGTTCTGTTTTGTAGCTAGCTAATTGCTCAACATTGGGTAATTCGCCATTAAATAACAGATAGGCTACTTCTTCAAATGTGGTGTTATCGGCTAAATCACTAACGTCATAACCACAGTAGGTTAAGCCACTACCTGATTTTCCGACCGTACATAATGATGTTTCGCCTGCACTTTGACCACGTAAACCGGCACCGCTAATTTTCTTGTCTGACATAATATTTTCCTCAATCAATGCTATTGATAATAATTACTTATATTTTTATTTGTTTTTACCTTGAGTGAACAATGCGTCGAGCTTTTGTTCATAATCGTGGTAACCAAGGTAGTCATAAAGATCCATTCGCGTTTGCATGTTGTCGATCACCGCTTTTTGGTCGCCATCGGCTAACAATGTTTTGTAAACCAATTCGGCAGCTTTGTTCATGGCGCGAAAAGCTGATAATGGGTAAAGCACCATTGCGCAGCCCCACTCACCTAGTTGTTCTTTATTCCATAGTTCAGTTTGACCAAACTCGGTAATGTTAGCTAGTACCGGAACGTCTAATGCTTCGGTAAAGGCTCGGTAATGTTCTTCGGTTTTAATTGCCTCGGCAAAGATGCCATCGGCGCCTGCTGCAACATAAGCTTTAGCTCGTTCAAGAGCAGCTTCTAATCCTTCTTGGGCGAATGCATCGGTCCGTGCCATGATAAAAAAGTCGCTATCAATGCGGGCATCAACGGCAGCTTTAATGCGATCAACCATTTCTTCAGTTGAGACAATCTCTTTGTTAGGGCGGTGACCACAGCGTTTTTGCGCTACTTGATCTTCAATATGAACGGCTGCTGCGCCCGCTTTTTCCATGTCACGAATTGTTTTTGCGATATTAAATGCGCCGCCCCAGCCAGTATCAATATCTACTAGTAAAGGTAATGTGCTCGCTGCCGTAATACGTTGAACATCGGCAATAACATCATTGAGTGAGGTCATGCCCAAATCAGGTAAGCCATAAGAAGCATTTGCTACGCCGCCACCAGAAAGATAAATTGCTTGGTGCCCCAGTTGTTCGGCCATCATGGCGCAATAAGCGTTAATAGTACCAACAACCTGAAGTGGTTTATTGTTTTGTAGGGCTAGGCGGAATTTAGCGCCTGGTGACAGTTGAGTAGACATACATAATCCTCTTATTTTGGCTTACGGTTATTGTTCGACACTGCTCAAGGCAGTTAATCTTTGTTCGGTATTAATTCTCGCGGCACTGATGTGTCGTTTCATCAGTAACTCGGCAAGTTCACCGTCACGAGATTGAATTGCTTCAATGATTCGGCGATGCTCTTTAAATGCTTTCTTCGGTCGTGTCGTTTCGGCACTGCATTGAAAACGATACATTCTAATAATGTGGTAAAGATCGATTGTTAAGGTGTTAATTAAGGTTTTGTTCTTACTACCCGTAATAATCAAGTAGTGAAAATCCAAATCCCCTTCATCTTGATAGTAGCTTTCACCTTGTTGAAGCTGTTCTGATTGCTCGTGTTTTTCCAGTAATGCGGTTAACTCGGTAATATCTTGGTCAGTCATATTCTCGGCTGCTAGCCGTGCTGCCATGCCTTCGAGTACTTCTCTTACCTTAAACAGGTCAACTAATTCATTGATATCAAGCGATACCACTCGCGCGCCAACATGTGGGATCCGCTCAATCAGTTTTTGTGACTCTAACCGGCTAATTGCTTCGCGCAATGGGCCGCGACTAATGCCATAAGTTGCAGCCAGTTCTTGTTCGTTAATTTTGGTGCCGTGGGGGAGATCACCTTTAATAATTGCCGTTTGTATTTTAGTTAATACTTGGTCTGCCAACGTAGTGGTGGCTTTAGTCGCTGATTTTTTTGACGCTTGGCTCATACAAATTAACTCAATCGTGTTCGGTATTAATGGTAACAACTTACGTCACTTCCATAGTGATTGTCAACAATGTACAGTTATTAAACCCTAAAACAATGACTAAATATATTGCGCCTTGGTCTGTATTGCTTGCTGTGTCTGGTTTTGTTGTTTTTTGCTGCAAAGTGGATTGTTGACAATGTCTTGATGTTGATTGTTGTGAGCATTAAATACAAAGGAGAGTAAATTATTTATTGCTGATATAATTGGCCGATATTTTTGATGAGGTTATGTTTTGAAGTTAATTAAGTGGTTACTAGTTGCGTTGTGGGGTGTTTCAGCATCAGTGTTGGCAAATTTTTGTCCGTTAGAGCAGCCAGAGCTTAGTGAGAAAGAGCAAGATAAATTATTCGTTGCAGCAATGTTTGAAGCGGAATTTGTTTTTCGTGGTAAATTATTTAGCTTTTATGATGACCAATGTGACGGTGAGATTTGTACTTGGGGTAGTTTAGTATTTAAACGCTTAGAGGACATTGAAGGTTTTTCAAATCCCTACATCGAGGGCGACTGGGCCGAAGACTGCGACAAACTATGGTTACATCCGATGGCATGGCGTAGTGATAAAAGCCAAGCTACCTTTAAGATTAATAGCGAATATCTGGTATTGGCGGTTGAAACTCCAACTGGGTTTGAATTTATTGGCTCGCGTGGTGGTTTGAAAGTAAAACAGCTAATGATGCAATATGAACTGGCGCGAATTAGTGTTGAAGATTAGATTATAAGACAAGTTTAGAAGATAAGTGTTGAAGAAAAATAATAATAGGGATTGATTGAGTAATCAATCCCAGTGAGCTTATACCTAGAATTAACCTTCTAAAGCACCGCGGTCTGCGAGTTCATTGTACTCGTCTTGCAGTTCACGCTCTTGAGACGTTTCGGTGGAAACTGAATCAGAGCGATGATTTTGGCCGAGCGTCTTACTTTTGTGCTTTCTTAGTTGGTTTTCGAGCTTGCCAACCAGTGCTGTTATCGCATTTTTAATATGACGATCCGCGGTTGCGGTGGCAAATATATCACTGCCAGGTATATGAATTTTCGCTTCAGCAACAATTTGATGAGTGTCGTGCTTTGCTGTCGTGAAATTAACGTTAACACTAGTGATTTGATCACTAAAACGTTCTAAAGTTTGTATTGATTCTCTAACAAATTCTTGAATATCATCAGAGACTGAAACATGTTGACCACTTATATTGATTTTATACATACAATTTTATCTCTCTTTGTGATTGAAAATAGAATAATAAAATTATTTCCTTCTTCTGGTGGGCTATGTATTAATAAATGACATTTTTTGTATCGGTTGTCAATGAATTATTGGATAATCAATGATTGAAACGAGTAAATTAAATGGGAGCAGGCTGTTGAGTTCGAATATTGCGTGTCAGCATTGTGATTTTATGATGGCAGAGCCACAGTTACAGCCGGGTCAAGTTGCTTTATGTCCGCGCTGTGGCCATAAAATATCGCGACTACGAGTTAATGCTGTTAATGAATTATTATCCTATTCACTGACTGGATTAATCCTGCTGATTTTGGCAACCCTGTTTCCTTTTATGAGCTTTACCCTTAATGGTAATATGATGGAAATTACCTTATGGCAAGCGGCAACGGAGTTTTACATTGAAAACTACAAAGTATTAGCCTTTGTGGTGTTTTTCTTTATTGTGTTATTCCCTGGACTAATTTTAATGTTCGTTTTTAGTTATGTCGGGACATTAATTTTATTTGGTCGGCGCTTTTACAGCCCGATCATCGTCAGTGCTATTTTTGGTTTATTGCCTTGGGCGATGGCCGAAGTGTTTTTTGTCGGGGTACTGGTTAGTTTAATTAAATTAACCACCATTGCCGAGATTGGCATTGGTTTATCATTTTGGGCATATTTATTGTTCTGCCTTTGTTATGTTAAAGTACTTAGTCTCATAGATAAGCATCAATTTTGGTCTTGGATGGATCTCGCGAAAAAAATATGACTCATTATTCATCAGGTTCAGCAGCCAGTTTAGGGTTAGCCAGTTGTCATCGTTGTGGCAAATTATCCGATATCGCACTAAAACGCTGCGGCCGGTGTCATAGTACTCTGCGCCTGAGGATCCCCAATAGCATTCAAAAGACCTTAGCACTGCTTATTACTGGCTTAATATTTTTCATTCCAGCCAATTTATTCCCAATCATGCATTCTGAACAATTAGGGGTGATTGAGTCAGCGACCATTGTCGGTGGCGTGATTATCTTGTGGGAACAAGGCTCATACCCGATTGCCATCGTGGTGTTTGTTGCTAGTGTGATAGTGCCGATTGTTAAATTTATTATTTTATTTTGGCTGTGCTATAGCGTTCATTTTAATCCGTCGGTGAGCTCGCGAGAACGCACAGTTTTGTACCGTGTCACCGAATTCATCGGTCGCTGGTCAATGGTTGATGTCTTTGTTGTCGCCATTTTAGTGGCGTTAATTCAACTGGGTGGAGTGTTAAATGTTCGTCCAGGACTTGCTGCTTTGACCTTTGCCTGCGCGGTTATTTTTACCATGTTCGCGGCAATGTGCTTTGATCCTAGGTTACTATGGGATAAATTAGCCAATAATAATGTACCCGATAGCGATACTCGCAATATCAAGGAGCTTTAATGCAATCTCAGTCTGCTCAATCGCAAGACAATCAAGCGCTAATATCGAGTCACCGTCAGGTGTCGAAGGTGTGGTTTATTCCATTTATTGCGCTGGCGATTGGCCTGTGGATGGTTGGTGATAGTTACTTTAATCGTGGTCCGCTGATTACGATTGAATTTGCCGATGCTGAAGGGCTAGAGGCAGGTAAAACTCGAGTAAAAACCCTTAATGTCGATATTGGGCTGGTGACTTCGGTCAGCTTAAACCCCAATCGTGATGGCGTGGTGGTGATCGCACGACTTAATCCACATACCGAATCGCTGCTGACCAGTGAGTCGCTATTTTGGGTGGTAAAGCCTCGGATCGGCAGTGGTGGAATATCGGGATTAAGCACCTTGATGTCGGGCTCTTATATTGAATTTGTTTCAGGCGATGGCCATGACGATGTCAGTGATCATTTTATTGGCTTAGAACAGGAACCCATCACAGCACTTGGGGTGCCTGGTATTCGGATTAATCTCAAAGGTGATCAGGGGAAATCTGTTTCGGTTGGCGATCCTGTGACTTACCGTGGTTTTGATGTTGGGCGAATCGAGCAGTCAGATTTTGACATTGAACAACGCGTCGTTAAATATCAGGTATTTATTCGGGCGCCTTACAGTAATTTAGTCACTGACAATACTTACTTTTGGAATAGCAGTGGCGTGAGTTTTGAAGCGTCAGCGCAAGGAATTAGTGTTAATTTAGGCTCGATAGAATCACTCATTAGCGGTGGCATTACTTTTGATGTTCCCGATGACCTGCCATTAGGCAATAAAATATCAGCTGGCACCGAGTTTAATCTTTACCCCAATAAAAGCAGTGTCTATGAGCAGCGTAAATATCAATCTCAAGAGTTTATGGTATTTTTTGAAGATTCGGTTCGTGGCTTAAGTGTTGGTGCCCCGATTGAATATCGGGGTATTCGTATTGGCACGGTGACGGAAATCTCATTAGCACTGGCTGACAAAAAGCAAATCGAAACCGCAGGACTGAGAATACCGGTGTTGTTACGCATTGAACCCGCCAGGATCGGGATGCCCGATCAACCAGCATCGGTTAGTAAAGTCAAAGCGCAAATAGAAACCTGGATCGAGCAAGGATTAAAAGCTACTTTAAAAACGGGCAGCTTATTAACCGGAAGTTTGTTTGTCGATTTGGATTTTTATCCGATCGATAAATTATCCAAAACTGAAGTGTTTAATCAGATTAATATTATTCCAAGTGTGTCAGGATCGTTGGCTCAAATAGAGCAAAAAGTGTTTGCGATTCTCGACAAATTTGAGCAGTTGCCAATCGATGTTACCGTTGAAAATATCAATAAAATGCTGGTCAGTGCTAATAGCGCTATGGCGACAATGGATCAAACGGTTGAACAACTTAAATTTATTTTAGCTAATAAAGACACTCAAGCACTACCAGCAACGTTGGCTCAAACACTAAAGCAGTTAAATACCGTGATGCAAGGTTATGATAGTGATTCGGCACTTTACGGAGAAATGACTCAAACAATGAGCCAATTGCAATTAATGATCCGTCAAGTACAGCCACTGATTAAAGAGTTAAATAACAAACCCAATTCATTAATTTTTGAAACACAAGCCGGTGCGGATCCAGAGCCTAAAGGACTTAACAATGAAGACTAGAGTTGCCTTTTTTGTCGCTGTTGTAGCGTTGTTAACAGCATGTAGTTCGGGCAAGCCGAACATTAATTATTATCAACTGTCGCCAGCACCTACCACTCAACAAGTTGATTTAAACTTGCCGACGCTGTTTTTTGAAACGATTAGTTTGGTTGACTATCTTAAGCAGACTAATTTGATATTGGCCAATGATTCAGGGCAACTCTATGTGACACGCTATCACGTGTGGGCTGAGCCGTTGGAGCAAGCTATTGCTCGCTCAATGGTCAATCACCTCAATCAGTCACAGCAAAAATTTCGCGCCCAGCACCAGTTTAAATCATCATGTGGTGGTCAGTGTTATCGAGTTAAGTTATTGGTTGAGCAGTTTTACCCTACCGAGAGTAACCAAGTGATTTTTGCTGGAAAATACCAACTGATTAAGGATGGCAAAGTGATCGCTCAGCAAGATTTCAATCTGCAACAAACACTTAAACAAGATGGTTATGGCGCGGCTGTAAGTTCATTGCATCAGCTAACAATTCAACTTGCATCACAAATTGCACAACGCTTGGCAACTGTTGAATAATTAACCTGAGTTCAGTTGATAATTATGGTAGAATCCGCGAAATTTTTGTTTGTGAGGTTTTACCATGGTTATTGTGCGTTGGCTTGTCGGTCGCATCATCTTATTATTAAATTTTATTTTTACTCCGCGTGGCGTTAAGCGCCCGGCTGAGCAACAGCAAATTGTTGATCAACAAATTGTTAGCCTCAAGCTTTATCAATTTGCCGCCTGTCCATTTTGTATCAAAGTTAGACGTCAAATGAAGCGATTGTCTTTAAACATCGAGTTACGTGACGCTAAAGCCGATCAACAACACAAAATCGACTTACTAGAGCAAGGTGGTAAGCATAAAGTACCTTGTTTGCGCATTGAAAGCGGCAATGGTGATGTGCAGTGGATGTATGAATCTTCAGATATTAATCAATATTTAACGCAACAATTTGGGAGCAACTAAGATGCCTAGAATCCGTGGTTTAGTGCAGCTGGGTAAATATAATCGCCTAGAAGTTGTTAAAGAAGTTGATTTTGGTTTTTACCTTGATGGCGGCGAATTAGGCGAAATTTTATTGCCGCATAATTCAACCGATTTACTGCATGTAGTTGGCGATGAGATCGAGGTTTTTCTTTATAAAGATTCCGATGATCGAATGATTGCCACCAGTAAGCAGCCATTGGCACAAGTGGGTGATATTACCAGCTTAAAAGTCGCCGCATTGACCCCAGTTGGTGCATTTTTAGATTGGGGGCTTGAAAAAGACCTATTGGTTCCTTTTGCTGAACAAGCAGAGCCAATGCGTGAAGGCGAGAAGTACCTTGTTTTGGTCTATATCGATGTCAGTGGCCGAATCGTTGCTTCATCGAAGCTCGACAAGCGCCTTGATCGTGAACCTGCTCATTATGAACCACAACAGCGCGTTGAACTGGTTATTTGTGATCACACTGACATTGGCTACAAAGCCGCAGTCAACAGCC
>JABSRS010000061.1 GCA_013214885.1 Gammaproteobacteria bacterium | reverse complement strand
GGTGCCAAAGTTTGGGTGCCATCAACTGCTTAATTTGATAGGTAGAAACTCGATATGATGAGGTGCGGCGATTTAGTTTTAGGCCAAAATCATTTAATGATAAAGTATTACAAAGTTGTAATTCACTACTACGGCAATAAGGTAACTCACCGCCAACTAGCATTAATTGATAAGATTGCGATGATTGCTGTTCATCTGCGTTAACACCAAGGTGATAAAGTAAGAATAAACCAACTAAAATCCTTTTAAAACACATGCGAGATCCCTTACTAAACATTATAAATAACTTATTTTTAGTTAATGAAGATAATACTACCTGAAATCACCAATATTCTTAAAACATATAGCTATTAAACTAAATGATCGAAATCAATATATAGTGCAGCCTTACAATAGCATGATATAATTCGCGTTCAAAAAAACAGTCATATGTTGTATTTACTAACAATTTGTACAACAAACAAACAAATATTGTTGGAGCCATCATTAATGCCTCACCAAATGCCAGATATTGCGAACAGTGTCAATGCTCAAACCGAAGGCAACTTAGAATGGGTTGGAATGAACCATATTGAAATGCCCATTATGGTTGAAGCACAAGATGAAGCACCACAACTAGTCAGTGCAAAAATAGCAGCCTTTGTAAATATTACAGTTCCTCAAGCTAAAGGCATCCATATGTCTCGCCTATTCTTGCGAATAGACCAATTAGCCAACGAGCAAACGTTAACGCCTGAAAGCTTTGAAAGTCTATTGGCTGATTTTATTAAGTCGCATGATGATTTAAGCGATCAGGCTCGAGTTGAATTCAAATTTGACTATCACTTAAGACGCCAATCTTTATTAAGCCAGAAAAAAGGCTGGAAAGCCTATCCGACGACGCTAATTGGTCAAGTGACAGAAAATGGCTTTGAATTAGAGCTAGCGGTTGAAATCCCTTATTCATCAACCTGCCCATGCTCTGCAGCCCTATCGCGCCAATTGATTCAAAAGGCTTTTATCGAAAAATTTCCACAACAACAATTAGACCAAGAAAAAATCGTGGAATGGCTCGGCAGCAGTGATGGGATGATCGCAACGCCACACAGTCAGCGCAGCGTCGCCCAAATAAAAGTTAAATTACCACCGCAATCAACCCAGTTCCCAATTAAGTCATTAATTGATTTAATTGAAGGAACATTGCAAACACCAGTGCAAGCAGCGGTCAAAAGAGAAGATGAACAAGAATTTGCTCGTCTAAACGCGGCTAATTTAATGTTCTGTGAGGATGCTGCTCGTAAAGTAAAACACAGTTTAAATTTAAGTCTTTATCCTGATTACTGGTTAAGAATAAATCATTACGAATCGTTACATGCCCATGACGCAGTCGCTATTTCCGTTAAAGGAATTAGTAACGGCTATATCGCATAATAGTAAACGAGTAAAAATCAGGCGTTGCCTGGTTTTTATTCAAAAATTAATATCTTTACCAGTACTTACTGGTACCCACCCTACCCATCGCTTAACCTCGCATCAACCCTAAACTTTAACGTAATACTAGCTAGGGATAATCTTGACAGCTCTATTTAAACTTAGTATTAACCCTGCAAACAAACCAATGTATACCAGCGCCAACCTCCTAAATAGCAATTTGATTTCAACCAGATAGCCAATAATAGCATTAAATAAATACAGCTAGCGGCTAGCTTTTATTAGACTAATAGTGATTTGACTTTGTTAAACAATCACGATATTTTTGGCTGTTGGTTGGTTAAAATTTTGTGCGATAGCGCAGTAGTAACTACAACGAGTTTTTGCAGAGAACTGCATACATAGATCATTGGAGGTGGCGTAATGGCATTAACAAGTCCTGCGTTTGAAAAAGACAATTGTGGTTTTGGTTTAATTACTCAAATGGATGGTGTTCCGAGCCATCGCATCATTAGAACAGCGATTCACGGTTTAGACCGGATGCAGCATCGTGGCGGCATTTCCGCCGATGGCATCACTGGCGATGGTTGTGGTTTACTGATGCAACGCCCTGAAGAACTCTTTCAGGCGGTCGCCGCAGAAAACAATTGGTCGTTAAGTAAAAAATATGCCGTGGGAATGTGTTTTTTAAGTAATGATCCTGTCTTGGCGCAACAGAGTCGCCACATACTCCAACAAGAATTAGAAAAAGAAACCATGGCGGTCGTTGGTTGGCGTGAAGTACCGATTAACAAAGCGGTACTTGGCCCTATTGCACTGGCTGAATTACCAGTGATAGAGCAAGTATTTATTAATGCCCCTGCTGGCTGGGTCAGTCGCGATATCGAACGCCGCTTGTTTATGGCAAGGCGCCGCACCGAAAAACGGATTGTCAACAACCCCGAATTTTACATCGCTAGTCTTTCATCGATGGTCACGATTTACAAAGGCCTAGTAAAACCGGTCGATCTGGCGGCTTTTTATCTTGACTTAGCCGATCTACGGACCAAAAGTTCAATTTGCTTGTTCCACCAACGCTTCTCAACCAATACGTCGCCAAAGTGGCCACTCGCTCAACCGTTTCGATTTTTAGCCCACAATGGTGAAATAAATACCATTGCTGGTAACCGTTTATGGGCGAAAGCCCGTGGCTATAAATTTCAATCACCACTGCTGCCCGATTTACAAGATGCCGCTCCTTTTGTTAGCGACAGTGGTTCTGACTCTTCGTCGCTCGATAATATGCTTGAATTATTATTGATGGGAGGAATGGATCTATATCGCTCAATGCGAATGCTCATTCCACCAGCGTGGCAATCAAACCCTACGATGGATAAGGATCTCCGTGCATTTTATGATTTTAACTCAATGCACATGGAGCCCTGGGATGGCCCCGCTGGCATAGTGATGACTAATGGTCGACATGTCGCCTGCGCTGTTGATCGAAATGGCTTACGACCAGCGCGTTATGTGGTGACCAAAGACCGCGTATTAACGTTAGCATCGGAGGTTGGGATCTGGGATTACCAACCTGATGAAGTATTAGAAAAAGGTCGAGTTGGCCCTGGTGAGTTATTAGTAGTCGATACCTATACTGGAAAATTAACCCCAACGTTTGAAATTGATAATGAATTAAAGAGCCGTCATCCTTACCTAGAATGGATGGCTAATAACTCACGCCGCTTAACCCCTTTTGAAGACCGTGTTGAGTCAACATCGGGTCATCGCAGCCTCGATAATCAGCAATTGGCTATTTATCAAAAGCAATTTGGTTACAGCAAAGAAGAAATTTATGATGTCCTCAGCGTGCTAGGTCGAGAAGGTCAGGAAGTTACCGCCTCAATGGGCGATGATGCGCCAATGGCTGTTCTTTCAACCAAGCAACGTTCAATCTTTGATTATTTCAGACAAATGTTTGCTCAGGTAACCAATCCCGCTATTGACCCGTTACGCGAAGCTCACACGATGTCATTGACGACCTGTATTGGTAGTGAGCAAAACCTGTTTAAAGAAACGCTAGGTAAAGCTGACCGGATCCTGTTTGATTCACCAATCTTGGTTTACAGCGATCTTGAGCAATTACGGCAATTAGACAACGGTGAGTTTCCACTGACTGAGCATTCATTAAACTATGATCCCGCGATTAGTCTTGAGCAAGCGGTAATTAATCTATGTGATAGCGCCCAATTAAGTGCCGAACAAGGCTCGACCATTATTTTATTAACTGACCGTGATATTAGTGAGGATACCATTCCGATCCCTGCTGCTATGGCCGTCGGTGCCTTACAGCAACGTCTAGTTAATAACAATTTACGTTGTGATTCTAATGTTGTGATTGAAACAGCAGCAACACGTGATCCCCATCATTTTGCCGTATTATTGGGTTTTGGCGCGACCGCCATTTATCCATACCTAGCTTATGAAACATTACTTGAATTAATCGAACAGCGAAAAATTGATAAAACCGCCAAACAAGCCGTGCTCAACTACCGTAAAGGTATTAACAAAGGACTGATGAAAATCATGTCTAAGATGGGAATTTCAACCGTAGCTAGTTACCGTTGTTCGCAATTATTTGAAGCGGTAGGCCTTGCCAATTCCGTGGTGGATTTGTGCTTTACTGGCGTGGTTAACCGGATCAAGGGAGCTGACTTTGATGATTTTTCTTGCGATCAGCAAATATTACACGACCAAGCTTTCAATAAAAACACCAAGATCGAACACGGCGGTTTACTAAAGTTTGATTTTAGAGGCGAATACCACTGTTATAATCCAGACGTAGTCGAGTTACTCCAACAAGCGGTTAATACTGGTCAATACTCTGATTATCAACTATTTGCCAAAGCAGTTAATAACCGCCCGATTGCAACACTAAGAGATATGCTGGCCCTAAAACCGAGTCAATCTAGTATCTCATTGGATCAAGTTGAATCAGCCGACAAGCTATTTCCACGCTTTGACAGCGCGGCGATGTCAATTGGTGCGCTCAGCCCAGAAGCTCACGAGGCATTAGCGGTTGCAATGAATCGATTAGGCGGGCAATCAAATTCTGGCGAAGGCGGTGAAGATCCGAGCCGCTTTAACAGCGAACGTAATTCAAAAATCAAACAAGTGGCTTCGGGACGTTTTGGCGTGACCGCGCATTACTTGATGAACGCTGAAGTTATTCAGATTAAAGTGGCGCAAGGGGCCAAACCTGGTGAAGGTGGTCAGCTTCCTGGCGATAAAGTCTCAACCGAAATAGCGGCACTTCGTTACGCAACACCAGGTGTTACCCTGATATCACCACCGCCGCACCATGACATTTATTCAATCGAAGATTTAGCCCAGCTAATTTTTGATCTTAAACAGCTAAATCCTAAAGCACTAATTTGGGTTAAATTGGTGTCAGAACCTGGCATTGGTACTATCGCAACGGGCGTAGCAAAGGCCTATGCCGATTTAATTACTGTTTCTGGTTATGATGGTGGCACAGGAGCGAGTCCCTTAACGTCAGTTAAGTATGCAGGATCACCTTGGGAGCTGGGACTTGCTGAAGTACAACAGGCTTTAGTTGAAAACGGCTTACGCCATAAAGTTCGCTTGCAAGTGGATGGCGGCTTGAAAACGGGGTTAGACGTTATTAAAGGGGCAATTTTAGGGGCTGAAAGCTTTGGCTTTGGCACTGCGCCAATGGTGGCGTTAGGTTGTAAATATTTGCGTATTTGTCACCTTAATAACTGCGCCACAGGTATTGCGACACAGAATGCCCAGCTACGTGATAAGCACTTCCGTGGTCTGCCTGAGATGGTCGCTAATTATTTTGAAGCACTTGCTCAGGATGTTCGTGAAATTATGGCATCACTTGGCGTTGAGAAGTTGACCGATTTAATCGGCCGCACTGATTTGCTAACAGCAATTTCGGGAACAACGGCTAAGCAATCAAAATTAGATTTATCAGATATTCTTTATCAACCACAACCGAAACCTAATTGTGGTATTTATTGGCAGGAGCACAATCCAGCCTACGATGAAGGCCATATGAATAAATTATTGCGAGCAACATTAAGTGATCCTATTACTGCAAAGTCGGGTGGCAATTTTAATTTCGAAATTAAAAATACCGATCGCTCGGTAGGCGCATCAATCAGTGGCATTGTCGCGTCCCATCATGGCAATCAAGGGATGAGTGATAGCCCCATTTCACTAACTTTTACCGGCACCGCGGGACAAAGCTTTGGTGTTTGGAATACCGGCGGCTTGCACATGACAGTTATTGGCGATGCCAATGATTATGTTGGTAAAGGCATGACTGGTGGTCAATTAGTTGTTCATCCGCCAAAAGGGACTGAATTTGAGTCTCATCAGGCGACGATTATTGGTAATACTTGCCTGTATGGCGCGACGGGTGGCACCTTATTCGCTTCTGGACAAGCTGGCGAACGTTTTGGGGTGCGAAACTCTGGCGCAGTTACCGTGGTCGAAGGGATGGGCGACAATGGTTGTGAATATATGACGGGCGGGATTGTCGTTTGTTTAGGTCCAACTGGTGTCAATTTCGCTGCGGGGATGACTGGCGGTTTTGCTTACTTACTTGATGAAGGTGACAACATCGATCAGCGAATGAATCATGAATGCGCTGAAGCGGTAAAAATAACGCATCCTGGTTATAAATTTCACTTAAAAAGTTTAATTGAGCAACATTATCAGTTAACTGGTAGCACTCGCGCCCGTGACATCTTAAATAATTTTGAGCAGTGGTTACCGAAGTTTCTGTTAGTAAAACCAACCACGGCAGATTTAGCAACGATGTTGCCAGCGGCAACAAAAGTGTTAACCCTTGAAGTAAAGGCGGGCTAAGGCGATGAATAAAACAACAAAGACCGTTTCAGCACTCGTGACCAATGATTTTCAGTTTATGGAGGTCGGTCGCCAAGATCCAACCAAAAAACCAATCGAACAACGTAAAGAACAATTCATCGAAATATATAATTTGTTCGAACAGTCAGAAGTAGCAAAGCAATCAGACCGCTGCTTAGACTGTGGTAACCCATATTGCCAATGGAAATGTCCTCTCCACAATTATATTCCAGATTGGTTAGAGCTGGCCAAACAAGGTCGGATTATTGAGGCGGCAGAGCTGTGTCACGAAACTAATACTCTTCCTGAAGTGTGTGGCCGGGTTTGTCCACAAGACAGATTATGCGAAGGTGCTTGTACCATTAATGACGAATTTGGCGCTGTTACTATTGGCAATGTCGAGAAATACGTCACGGACAAGGCACTTGAAATGGGTTGGCGTCCCGATTTATCTCACGTCGTAGTCACGGGCAAGAAAGTAGCAATCATTGGCGCGGGTCCAGCGGGCCTAGGGTGTGCAGATATACTAATGCGCAACGGTGTTACCCCAGTGGTATTTGATAAAAACCCAGAAATCGGTGGCTTACTGACCTTTGGCATTCCCTCGTTCAAGCTCGAAAAATCAGTGATGGTCAAGCGCCGCGAATATTTCGAATCACTGGGAGTTGAATTTAAGCTCAACACCCAAGTGGGTTCAGACATAAGTTTTGCCGAGCTTGAACAACAATATGATGCGGTATTCCTTGGCATGGGAACTTACCATTCAATTCGTGGTGGCTTTAGTAATGAAGACGCAATGGGCGTTTATGATGCCCTGCCCTATTTAATTGGCAATACTAATCAGTTAATGGGCTATCACAACAGCGAAACACCTTATGTCAATTTAGCAGGAAAAACGGTCGCCGTGCTTGGTGGTGGTGACACCGCGATGGATTGTGTTCGCACCGCTATTCGACAAGGTGCTAGTAACGTCAAGTGTATCTATCGCCGTGATGAAGCCAATATGCCTGGCTCAAAACGCGAAGTACAAAATGCCAAAGAAGAAGGTGTAGAGTTTTTATATAATCGCCAACCTCTAGACATTGTAAGTAACAACAACCAAGTAACAGCAATAACACTGATCGAAACAAAGATGGGCCAACCCGATCAAAGTGGCAGAGTCCGAGCTGAAACGATTGAAGGCTCGCAATACGATTTAGCCGTCGATGTCGTGATCATGGCATTTGGCTTTAAGCCAAACCCGCAACCTTGGTTTACTCAACATGGCATCGAAACAGATCAATGGGATCGCGTCATTGCAAACAGCAGTGACATAGCATTTCAAACCACCAATCCACATGTGTTTGCCGGTGGTGATATGGTACGTGGCTCAGATCTAGTGGTCACCGCAATTGCCGAAGGGCGCGATGCGGCAACGGGAATTTTGCAGTACCTCAAGTTGTAACCACTTATTTAGCACTGACTAAGATATGTGGTAGCCGATCTTAACTAACTACGTTAAGATCGGTTTTTTACTTTAGAGAACATAGCCATGAAAATCGGAATTATTGGCGCGATGGAACCAGAAGTTTCAGTATTACGCGAGCAAATGACCAACCTTAGTACTGAAAAATATGCTGGCATAGAGTTTTATAGCGGACAAATTAATGGCAACGACGTTGTCGTTAGCATGTCGGGTATTGGCAAAGTGGCGGCAGCGGTATCGGCAACATTGCTGATCGAAAAATATGCCCCAGATTGCATTATTAATACAGGTTCGGCTGGCGGTTTCGATCCGAAATTAAACGTTGGCGATGTCGTAATTGGCAGTGAAGTGCGCCATCACGATGCTGATTTAACCGTATTTGGTTATGAAATCGGTCAGTTACCTAAAATGCCAGCAGCATTTCTGCCCCATCCTGAATTAGCTCGAGTAGCTCGCCAAGCAATGAAGGCATCACAAAATGATGTTCAAATTGTTGAAGGCTTAATAGCGACCGGCGACACCTTTATGTCAAATCCTGATGACGTAGCAAAAGCCCGCGCTAACTTCCCTACAATGCTAGCAGTTGAAATGGAAGCCGCCGCAATAGCGCAAACCTGTCATTTATTTGAAGTACCTTTTGTGGTTATTCGCTCATTGTCTGACATCGCTGGTAAAGAAAGCGGTCAAAGTTTTGAAGAGTACTTAGTGACAGCGGCTAAACATTCAGCTGATATGGTCGTAGCAATGCTGCCATTATGTCAAGACGCTAAATTGAGCTAATGCCTGAACTTGATATTCAATGGCTGAGCAATATTGCGCTGTCGGACTTCTCAGTTCGCTTGTTAATATTGCTTGGCATTATGTTGCTTGACCAGTTTATTGCCTTACCTAGCAGTTATCACCCTAAATTAGTCTTCAGATACCTGAGCCAACAATTAGCGGCCAAGGTCAATAGTCGCACTGCAACCCAGCAAAAAATTGCAGGCCAAATTACGTTATTGGTGCTCATTAGCCTGACCTTCGGTTTTACTTGGCTGATTATGTTCTTTGCGGTTTATCCTTGGTTTTTCCAATTTATTATTATTGGACTGCTGATCAGCAGCAAACCTTTGCTCACGAGTGCCAACATCGTCAAGCGCAGCCTCGAGAATAATCACAAAGTTTTAGCACGAGAGCAACTGCAACAGCTATGCCTGCGCGACACCAAAAGTTTATCGACGCTTGGCATCGCCAAGGCAACTACAGAGGCGCTACCACAGCGCTTAATTATTAGTTATTTCAGTCCAATTTTAATTTATGCCTGTTTCGGGATTTATGCCACGGTATTGGCGGTGACAGTGAGCTCAGCGGCTCAAATATTTAACCAAAAACATCTGAGATTTTTTCATTATGGCATGAGCGCTAACTTATTATCTCGGATCATTATTTTTCCGGCTCAGTTACTCTTTAGCCTCAATATCTATCTGTTGTTTGGCGCAAAGACATCATTTAGCCATATTATAAATCAAGCAAAAAATTGGCACACCTTTGGCAATGGCCTAATCATCAATGTCTCAGCCTGGGCACTAAATTGTTCTTTGGGCGGCGCGGTAATCTATCAAAAAATAAAAATAACACGCCCCCAGTTAGGCACAACTACCCAGCCTTCAGTCATTCATATTAATGATATCATTAGGGTTAACCAGCAGGTCATTACCTCATGGTTAGGGCTAATAGTAATAGCTGTTGTTTCATCATTAATAATTAACACCTTTTAAAATTCACCGATTAAAGGCAATGAATGAATTTAATTTTTGATGGACCGACTGACGGTCCTGTATTTCTGTTTACTCATGGCGCCGGCGCGCCACTTAATTCTAATTTTATGGAGGCGGTTACCCAAGGGTTAGCAAGCAAAGGAATTAGAGTCATTAGGTTTAACTTTCCTTACATGCAACAGCGGGTCGATACTGGCACCAGACGACCACCAGAGCGCGCTCCAAAATTAATCGCCCAATTGGCATCGGTGATCAAGAGTATCGATCAGCCAATGGTAATCGGCGGAAAATCGATGGGCGGTAGAATGGCGACGTTAATTGCCAGCGAATCGTGGGAAGTTAACCACCATATTAAAGCTATCGCCTGTCTTGGCTTCCCTTTTCATCCAGCGGCAAAACCACAACAGCTGCGTACTGCGCATTTCCCACTAATCAAGCAACCCGTTTTAATCATTCAAGGGGATCGGGACAAACTAGGCTCGCGACCAGAGGTTGAAAGCTATCAGTTACCATCTTCAATCAAATGGCATTGGTTAGCAGATGGTGATCATGATTTTAAACCCCGGGTTAAAAGCGGTTTTAATCAACAGCAGCATATCGCCAGTGCAATAGACGCACTAGCTGAATTTATTTTTATAAGCCATGAAAACAGTTTAACCACATAATCAGTCAATTTAAAAACGGGCTAAGTCATCGCTAGCTCAATAGCCCAGTCATATTGTTCGACCAAGGCTCAGCGGGAACAAAGCAAAAAAGCGGCAAGGAAGCCCTAAGAGCGCGCGAGTGGTGTAACACATAGCACTTATGAACTACAAACCATCTAAAAATCAAATAGAGTTACCATTTTCACAAATAAAGACCAATCACAATCTAACGCAACAAACCTCTTTCGCTAACAAAACTAGTAAACTACCTAATATACAAGAACTTAAGTTCACGATGGTAGTGGCTGTGATATAGGGGATATAAGGGTGGTAACTGTAATATTGGAGATATAGCAGTAATAACAAGGTGTTAAACACCTTAGATCGAAAACATCCATCTCACGCACTACTGAAACAACAAGTAACTGATAAATATATTAATACTGTGACATCCACAATAAATACGACTAAAAAACAAACTTAGGTTACTTATATATAAAAACTTGCGAGAACACATAAATCGACATCGAGCTAAAAAAAATAGAGCCACTTACATTAGTAATCTTGATAAAAATATAACTAATTCAACGGTAAAAAATAACCATCTGTATTTTTCTCTTTACAATGAATCTAGTAAAAACAAAAATTACAACAACCCCTAAAACTACCGTACCCAGTACATATAACAAACAAATACCAATCAACGTACTGTTTTTAAAATCAAAAACATCTAACCCAACAAAACAAGCCCCATTTTAGCGTTAACAACTCATCAAAAAAGTTAACATTTAGTGTTATTTCGATATCTTTAATCACAAAGTATTTACAATTTATACAAAAGTGTTATTTTATTGCAGTACTTAGAGTGATAATCAAATAAATTGATTATCACTAAATAAGTCTTATTATAAAAACAGAGAGATGACTAATGTTTACCAATAATAAAACAGCTAAAGCTGTACGCTTAGCATTAATTGCTGGCGTAGCAACAACTACCCTAGCGGCACCAGCAGTATTCGCTGCTGAAGAAAAAGAAGAAGTTGAACGTATTCAAGTAACAGGTTCAAGTATTAATCGTACTGATATGGAAGGTGCGTTACCTATTACACACTTTTCAGCAGAAGATATCGCTAAGACAGGCGTTACTTCAGTTGCTGACCTGATTGCCCTAATCCCTTCTATGCAAGGATTTACAACCCCATCACAATCTGTTGGTGGCGGTGGCGCTGGCATTGCTGAAGCTTCACTTCGTGGCATCGGTGCAGAATACACTTTAGTATTGCTTAATGGTAAGCGTTTAGCTCCGTCGGGTTCAGGTTCATCTGTTGACGTTAACTCAATTCCGGTTGCAGCTATTGAGCGCGTTGAAGTTTTGACCGATGGTGCTTCTTCTATATACGGTTCAGATGCAATTGCTGGTGTAATTAACTTTATATTGAAAAAAGATATTCAGGAAACCACTGTCACCGCTCGTTATGACACACCTCAGGAAAGTGGTGGTGGAGACAAATATTCGTTTAGCATCACAACAGGTTATGGTGATCTTTCTCAAGATGGTTTTAATGTTTATCTTTCATACTCAAGAGATAGCCAGGAAGAGTTAGCCTCAAAGGATCGTCAACATTCTAAAACAGGTATCATTCCCTTTTCGCATAATGGAGCTAATTTAGTTTTTGTAGCTGATTCTGCAAACGCCATTCCAGCAAATGCTTTTATAGGTTTTGATGATGGTACTGAAAATGGATTTGATCTTGAATTAAACCCCTACTTTGCATCAAATGGTTCGTGTGCTCCTAATAACGTGCCTAGTTTAGAATCCGGTGCTACCTTTGACTCAGCTATATGTAGATTTGACTTCACTTCTACCCTTGAGATTATCCCTGAATATGTTCGTGATAACTTCTTGGTCGGTGGTGTAGCTGAGTTAAATGATTCAACAGAGTTATATGGCACAGTTTCTTATTCAAAATTTGAACTGACTTCCCGTATCGCACCCTACCCTACCGGTGGTTTCCCTGTTGATATTACCAGTGATTTATTCTTAGATAACGTATATCCACACCTAAATGCAGAGCAACAAGGCTTTGTTGATGCTGGTGACGTTACCTATTCTGTGGCGGCCTGGCGTGCACTACCTGGTGGCAACCGTACTAACGAATACTCTACCGATAGCTTATTTGTTGATTTCGGGGTTCGTGGTGAGTGGGACGAGGTCTCTTATGACTTGTCTGTTAAT
>JABSRS010000060.1:8024-12500 GCA_013214885.1 Gammaproteobacteria bacterium | reverse complement strand
TTTTCAATTTAATAATCGCAACTACTTTGTAGGCATCATATAGATTGTGAATTTTCACAGGTGTGACAGGCGATTAAGGTTTAATTAAACCTTTTATAATAAAAACATGGAAGAAATAATAACAACAGGGTGTTACGTAGTTAGCTTTCTTTCAGATTTGCATATTGATTCAAATCTGAGAGTGGTGTAATACACACTAGGCGGCAGAGAAATCTGTCGCCTTTTTATTTTGTCCTATCGCACATTTTATAACCTCTTTAATGAAATTCTTCTCAAAATCTGGTATAAAGCTCTTTAATTATTATCAGTGTATAAATTGTCATGACCCGGATTAAAAAAACTCGTACCGAAAAATCTATCGGTGCCGCAAAAAAACCACTTGAAAAACAAAGCGAACGTAAAGCTCCTTTAGTAAGAAAGAAAGGAAAAGGACGTCCAGCTGGTGCAAAAGCCAATATTGATGGCGCGAGCAAAAAAACCAAACACCAGGGAAAATCTAAGGGTGAAGCTCTAGATTTACGAGTTGGTAGCAAAAAGGCTATTTCATTAGTGGTAGCGCCAACGAAGCAGCCGATGACCCCTAAGGTCAAAGTGGTTAAAACCAAAATCACCCCACCCGTCGAAAAATCAGTAACTCCTGAGCAAGAACTGGAAAACATTGAAGCGGACGATCGCTTAAATGGTTTATTGGATCAGCTAGATAACGACGAAGTAATCGCTAACATTGATCAACAATATGTTGACCAACAGACGGATCGATACCAGCAATTAATGGTTGAACTCGGTTTAGACGACGAAGAGGAAGAGCAAGAAGAGCAAGCTCCAGAAAAAGATATCTGGGATCGCTTTGATAACTCTAAATTAGACGACTACCAAGACTAGTAATGAATATTACTCTAATCATCATTGCGGTAGTGATTGTAGCTGGTCTAGCAGTTTATGCTGGCAAGCTACTCGCTCAGCTCAAAAAACAACGGCAAGCTCAAGCAACAATACTGCGAGAGCAGCAATTGAAAATTAGCCAGCGCAATGAGCAGCTTGGTGAGAGCATTCGCTTAATCGCTAAAGCACTAGTCGAGCAACAATGTGAGTTATCTGAAGGTGCAATCCGTATTTGTCGCCTGTTGGAACGCTACCACAGAGAAGAGGATTGTCACTTTCCTGAGCAATATCCAAATATTCATGATCTTGACCAGCGTTTAGCGGCATATCCGACTCATCAAGCCTATAAAGAATTAAAGCGCCAAGATCGAATGCGTTTCGATGTTAATCGGGCCAAATGGGAAAGTGAGTTAAAACAACCAATCTGTGATGAATGCGCAGAGTTAGTCAATTTCGGTTTATCTTAATTAGACTTTTAGCCAATGGGTAAATCAATCATTGCGTATTCAAGACAGTCACGTTAACGTGACTATCTTGAAGACATTATGGGTTAACCGGATAGGCACAAAGCATGTATTACCAAACTGACGACATCAATATAAATAAAATCAAAGAGTTACTACCTCCCGTTGCATTATTAGAACGATTCCCACTGAGCCAAATCGCCTCAAAGACGGTGTTTGATGCTCGCAAAGCAACCCATGATATCCTCACAGGTAAAGATGACCGCTTATTAATCATTGTTGGCCCTTGTTCAATTCATGACACACAAGCTGCTATAGAATATGCGAGTCGCTTAAAAGAATTGCGTCGCTCACTTAGTGGTGAGTTAGAAATCGTGATGCGGGTCTATTTTGAAAAACCAAGAACCACTGTCGGCTGGAAAGGATTAATTAACGATCCTGGCATGGACAATAGTTGCCGGATCAATGACGGCTTACGAATTGCCCGTAAATTGCTACTCGATGTCAATGAAATGGGTTTACCAACCGCTGGTGAGTTTCTGGATATGATCACACCTCAGTTTATTGCCGACTTGATGAGTTGGGGTGCTATTGGGGCCAGAACAACTGAATCGCAGGTCCACCGTGAGCTCGCCTCGGGCATGTCATGCCCTGTTGGATTTAAAAATGGCACCGATGGCACCATAAAAGTCGCTATCGATGCTATTGGGGCTGCTAGCGCGCCTCACAACTTTTTATCAGTGACTAAATATGGTCACTCTGCGATTGTCGAGACCACTGGTAATGAAGACTGTCATATCATTTTGCGCGGTGGTAAAGAGCCAAACTATTCCAAAGAGCACATTGCACAGGTAAACCAACAACTCACCAGTGCCAAGCTACCGAACAATATCATGATTGATTTTAGCCATGCCAATAGCTCTAAGCAGTTTAAGCGTCAGCTTGATGTCAACAACGATGTTTGCGCCCAAATATCCCAAGGTGATCGCTCTATTTTTGGGGTGATGATTGAAAGTAACCTGGTTGAAGGACGACAAGACATCGTCAATGCCAAGGCCCAGACCTATGGTCAGAGTGTCACCGATGCTTGTATTAATTGGAGCGATACCGAACAAGTATTGCATCAGCTTGCCGCAGCAGTAACAGCCCGTCGCAATAGTTAACCTCAATATCACGCCATTTTTCATAATCGTTCATTGGCGTGGTTCTCAATTCCACAAAAATAGATATTCGCCATCCACAATCAATGATAAAATTGTGCTTATTTTTTGCCAATAAGTTCGCATTGCTATGTCTCAACAATCGCCACAACAACCTAGTACGGGTATTCGAGTTAACAAATATTTAAGCGAAGCGGGTTATTGCTCACGCCGTGAAGCCGATAAATATGTCGATCTTGGCATTATCACCATTAATGGCGACAAAGTCGTGATGGGGATGAAAGTTCAGCCAGGCGACGAAGTTCGGGTTAATGGCAAACTTATCGGCACCAAAGTTCAGCCCGTCTATATTGCGTTAAACAAGCCACAGGGTATTACCTGTACCACTGATTCACATATCGATGGCAACATTATTGATTTTGTTAATTACCCAGAACGGATCTTCCCGATCGGCCGCTTAGACAAACCATCTGAAGGGCTAATTTTATTAACCAACGATGGTGACATCGTTAATAAGATTTTGCGTGCTGGTAATAATCACGAGAAAGAATATGTGGTTACCGTTGATCAGCCAGTCACTCGCCAATTTCTGTTCGATATGGGCAATGGCGTACCAATTTTAGATACCGTGACCAACAAATGTAAAGTGACTCAAACAGGGCCGCGTAGCTTTGAAATCATTCTAACTCAGGGGCTTAATCGCCAAATTCGCCGGATGTGTGAACATTTTGGTTACCGAGTGAGAAAATTAAAGCGGATGCGTATTATGAACCTGACTCTAGATAACTTAGCGACTGGAGCATGGCGCCATTTGTCAAAGCACGAAATGAGTGGTTTAAACCAGCTAATCGAAAATTCGAGCAAGACCATGGAAGCATCGTCTAGTCGCGATGGCTACGCTAAAAAGCCCACAGCTCAGTTAACCTTCCAGCGCAGCAACAACCGCACCGAGCGCCAACCAAAGAAAGAGAAGTACGCTTACACGCCAAAAAAGAACACGGATTAAAGCAGCATACTCACTGCTAATGCGATAAAAATTAACCCGGTTATCCGATCGAGCCACTGCTGGGCGCTGGGATGACCGCGGAAATAGCTCGCGATTTTGTCACCGAAGTGAACATAGCTTAAGTCGATTGGTAGGGCGAAAATAGGGTATAACAAGCCAAATATTGCCATTTGAATCGCTGGGGCTGTGGTTAACGAATTATCGACAAATTGCGGAATA
Source organism: Gammaproteobacteria bacterium (assembly GCA_013214885.1). Classification (GTDB taxonomy): domain Bacteria; phylum Pseudomonadota; class Gammaproteobacteria; order Enterobacterales; family Psychrobiaceae; genus Psychrobium. Next base: position 8,769 of record JABSRS010000060.1, on the reverse strand, counting down.
AACGCAATAAAAAACAACGCGACTTTCGGGTTTAACACCTCGGTTAACAGGGCTTGAATGAAGACATTCTTGCCCTTTTTGTTATTAACCACCGCACTAGCCTCACCCTGAACAACCAAGCTATCTCTGATCGACATCACACCAAGATAAAGCAAATAACTCGCGCCCATCATCAGGACTATTTGGTAGGCTTGTGGCGACGCTTTTAACACCGCTGACAATCCGAGTACCGCAAAAATTGTATGAATAACCCCTGCCACCGCAAATCCAGCAGCACTTTGCATCCCAGCATTACGGCCTTTAGCAAAGGTTTGTGCCATTAAAAAAGCATTTGAGGGTCCTGGCGTCACAGCCAGTAAAAAACTAATGGTTAAGAAAGGTATTAAGAAATCGACATTGATAGGCATTGGATAAAATATACAAAGTTAGGCTTGGCGCGATAATAACATATCGCGCCAGCTGGGTGCTAGTGTTAGTCTAGGTATTAGTCTTGCTCGACCCCATTAAGGCTCAGTGCCATTGCTTCGGCCACTTTAATGCCATCGATTGCCGCTGACATAATGCCGCCAGCATAACCAGCACCTTCGCCAGCAGGGAATAAACCACGAACATTGATGCTTTGGAACTCACGATCACGTTTAATGCAAATCGGTGAAGAGGTTCTAGTTTCAACCCCAGTAAGGGTCGCATCATTCATCGCAAAGCCATGAATTTTACGATTAAAAGCTGGTAAAGCTTCACGAAT
>JABSRS010000060.1:4677-8014 GCA_013214885.1 Gammaproteobacteria bacterium | reverse complement strand
ATTACAAAAGTCTGGCAACAAACTCGTTAGGTCGGTTAGTTTAATGCCTGGCTTATACGATGGATCTACCACGCCAAGTTGCTCAGATGATTTACCTTTTAAGAAATCACCCACTAACTGAGCTGGTGCGTCGTAGTTTTCACCACCAAGTACGTAAGCCGCACTCTCTAACTTTCTTTGCAAATCAATCCCAGCCAACGGGTCGCCAGGGTAATCACTAGGATCAATACCAACTACTATCGCGCTGTTAGCATTCATTTCGTTACGCGAGTACTGACTCATGCCATTCGTAACCACACGGTGCTCTTCCGATGTTGCAGCAACCACAACGCCGCCAGGACACATGCAAAAACTGTAAACCGAACGACCATTTTTACAATGATGTACTAGCTTATAATCTGCAGAGCCTAGAATAGGATGTCCCGCTGACTTACCAAAACAAGCTTCATCGATTAATGATTGCTTATGTTCAATTCTGAAACCAATTGAGAATGGCTTAGCTTCGATATAGACCCCTTTATCATGGATCATTTGAAAGGTATCGCGAGCACTATGGCCAATGGCCAAGGCAACATGCTTTGATTTAATTTGCTCGCCACCATTAAGGGTTAGCCCAACAATTTGGCCATCTTCAATATGTAAGTCATCGACTCGAGCACTAAAACGGATTTCACCACCAAGTTCGATGATTTTAGCGCACATCTTCTCAACCATGGTCACTAATTTAAATGTACCGATATGCGGCTTACTAACATATAAAATTTCTTCTGGCGCACCAGCTTCAACAAACTCATTAAGGACCTTACGGCAATGATGTTTGCGATCTTTAATTTGAGTCGCTAGTTTACCGTCAGAGAACGTGCCAGCACCACCCTCACCAAATTGAACATTTGATTCGGTATTGAGTTCTTTTTTACGCCAGAAACCAAAAGTATCTTTAGTACGTTCACGCACCTCTTTGCCACGATCTAAAATGATTGGCTTAAAGCCCATTTGTGCCAACACTAGGCCAACAAAAATACCACAAGGACCAAACCCAACCACCACAGGGCGATCACCAAAGTCTTCAACCGCTTGAGCAACAAATTTGTACTCCATGTCTGGCGTCGCTTTAATACTTTGGTTATCGCTAAATCTTTCTAATAGCTCTTCATTGTCAGTCGTCTCAACATCGACCGTGTATAACAAGACGATGTTACGCTTTTTACGCGCATCAATACCACGGCGAAAAACCGTGGTTTTAAGTAATTGTTCACTACGGATCTTGAGTGTGAACATAATAATGTTATTAAGATCTTGCTCGGTGTGATCTAAACCGAGCTTTAAATTGGCAATACGTATCATGTCAGAGTTCCGAAGTTGTTACTTAATTTGAAGATTGAAAAAAAATTATTCGCTATTGTACGCGTTTTTGATCACCATGACCTGTAATTAGTGGTTTAAGTTGGCACAACTAACATTTATCGACCATGATATTTGTAATTAATCGAGTTGTCGGTATGATCGCTGCGATTGTGATTATTTTACGGAGAACCCCATGGCTTTCGTCGTTACCGACAACTGCATTATGTGCAAATACACCGATTGCGTGGCGGTATGCCCTGCCGATGCGTTTCATGAGGGACCCAATTTTTTAGCGATCAATCCTGACGATTGCATTGACTGTGATCTTTGCGTCTCTGAGTGCCCCGCCGATGCAATTTACCAAGAAGATCAACTGCCCCAAGATAAGCAAGATTTCACCGCATTAAATGCTGAACTGTGTGAGGTTTGGCCAAAAATTACCGAAGTAAAACCAGCACCTAATGACGCTGACAGTTGGAATGGCACTCCAGATAAATTAAAGTTTCTGGAGTTAGATTAACGCTCTTGGCTATAATTAACCTATCTTGATATAAGGTGAAAATAACTAATGATTCAAACAATTTTAGATTTTTGGTTTATCGAACTAACTCCCGCGCAATGGTGGCATAAAGATCCCGTTTTAGACCAACTAATTAACCATCGATTTTCCAGTATTCATCATCAAGCTAACCAATGCGAGTTAGCACAGTGGCGTGACACACCACAGGGTCGGCTCGTGGAAATAATCATTCTCGACCAATTTTCACGAAATATCTATCGTGACACCCCACAGGCTTTTCCGCAGCAGTCACTTACAACATAACCTGAACTCTGCTTTAAATCACCAAGCAATCATCGATAAATTTGGCCGTTATCCCCATCGCAATAAGATCTTAGGACGAGACTCAACCCCGTATTTTAAAGCAACCAGACTCGAGCTTTTAATCGCTAAATTAATCCAATAGACGATGTTCACTTTAGCTGAAAATACTCACGTATTTAATCAAATATACCTTACACACAAAAGATATTTCCCATTGATCGAGATCAATGAGAAAATAATAGCTATTAGCATTTACGCCAAGAGAATTTATCACCATGAATAACCCACAACGCGAATTAACCCTACGATTTTTAGCGGAGCCACAAGACGTCAATTTTGGCGGGAAAGTTCATGGCGGCGCAGTCATGAAGTGGATCGATTTAGCCGCTTACGCATGTGCAGCAGGCTGGAGTGGTCGTTATTGCATCACCGCTTATGCCGGTGGCATTCGTTTTGTTGCGCCAATCCATGTTGGCAGCTTAGTCGAAGTGATTGGTAAGGTTATCTACACAGGTACATCGTCAATGCATATCGCGCTTGAAGTGAATGCTTGTGATCCAAAGTCATTAAACAAGCGCTTAACGACTCACTGTATTGTCATTATGGTGGCGGTTGATGAAACAGGACAAACCATTGCGGTACCGACTTGGATCCCAGAAACTGAAGCGGATAAAAAGCAGCATGACGCCGCAGTAAAATTAATGGAAATGCGCAAACAAATCGGCGAAGAAATGCAAATTTTTGTCGACTAGCTCGTCATGTAACTGAAAGTAAAGTGCCATTAATCAATGGCACGTTTTATTAGCCATCCTTAAAGTTATTCGCGATGGCAACAAACTCTGACTCGCAGGCTTTAAACGCCTCAACAATTATTGGGTCGAAGTGGCTACCATCACCCTTCAAAATGATTTCTTTAGCCTGCTCATGACTAAAGGCGGGTTTGTATACCCTCTTACTCAATAATGCATCGTAAACGTCAGCCAGCGCCATTAAACGCCCAGAAAGCGGTATGCCATCTCCTACCAATGCATTGGGATACCCGAACCATCCCATTTTTCATGGTGACTTAATGCGATTTCACGAGCGTAGCGTAAAAATAACACCAAAGTAATACTGACGATGATGGCAATTGCCATCAGACTAAATTTTTGAGCGAATGACACACCTCTT
>JABSRS010000060.1:0-4667 GCA_013214885.1 Gammaproteobacteria bacterium | reverse complement strand
GCGACGCTCTGCTGTTAGTGCCAAATCAATCGCCACAAATAGTACTAACATTGTCATGCCAAGTATCGCTTTGACATTACTGTGCCATGCCGCCTCAAATACCGAAAAATTAACTATTGCTAAGCCAACACCAGCCACAACAAACAGTCCAAAGTCGAGTTTAAGTTGATAGCCAATGCGTTTTTCATCAGCGCTAGCGCCAATGTTTTTGGCCAGTAATACTCGCATGAAATAAGCAATGATAAGTGGCAAGGCCAAATGGAGCGGTGTCTGAGTTTCTAGTAGTGGGCAAACTTGATTGGCATAAATGACAAAGGCTAATGCTGCAAATAGATAGTGCAGCAATGTTGATAAATCAAAGCTACGGGTCGAAGGAGGTTGGGATGTTGGGATGTTGGAAGGGTCGATTGTGCAGGATCACACAATCGACCCGTTCATCCTCGGCTCGGGCATCCATGCTTCGCTCTACCTCCTAAATCCATTTAGTCGTGAACATAAAAAAGGGCTGAATAATCAGTAATGCGTGACAGTTAAGATCTGATGCGCATTTTTTTGGTTGTTTTTCTGGGTAACGTTTGGGCCGAGATTTTACTATTCTAGGGAACTTCGCTCGACTAAAACTTAACTGTATTGACAATATACTGTCTAGGCTGTACGCCATTTTACTGATTTAAAAGCGTATTATGTTATACCCGCGGTCATTGAAAGTACTTAATTTTTTAACCTCAAGAGATCATGGTAAACACATGAAACAAATTAATCTCACGTTAGAGCAAAAAGACATTTTAGAAACTCGTCACAAGACATCGAGTGATAAACGTGAGTGCTATCGAACTAAAGCAGTTCTATTACGTGATGAAAACTAGTCTACACCAATGATTGCCCAAGCATTATAAATTCACGAAAAAACCATCGTCCATATATTGATAGCTATGTTCGCGATGGTGCTGGGTATCATCGTAATAGGTTGGTTGTTGAAGAGGCTGAAAAACCAAATATTACGCTACATTATCTTCCCCCTTATAGTCCCAATTTGAACCCGATAGAACGCCTTTGGAAAGTGATGAATAGACACGGCAATTGAGTCTTTAAAACCCGCTCTACGGAATGCCTCAGGACAGTTAGTTCAAGCGATTCATCGTTATGATGGTATTTGCTTAGGTGAGGAAGATCTTGATTTTATGCATGAAACCTATGCCATCAATAAACAAGAGATCCTCGATTATTGTCAAGACAATGAACCGGGCGACAAATCGAGTAATGTTTTTGAACCGCGTCCGCCGCTGTTAATTCCGATCCTAAAGCCTACTTGGCGAAAGGTATTGGTGCGCTATCGTGAGACTATCATATTAGTGGTTTAATTGACGACTCGCCTTATATCGGGTAATGATAAGCTAAAGCTTTCAATTGGGTTGAAAAATAACAAGATGTCAAAATTTTTAGAATATCAAAATTATGTACAGGTTTATGAGCAAAAAAGTATTACTAAAGCGGCAAAGCAACTTAATATCTCCACTTCATCGGTTAGTAAACGCTTAGTTAAATTAGAGTCAGCGATTAAGGTGCAGTTAGTTGATCGAACAACCCATAACTTGTCAATTACGCCACTGGGCGAGAAATTTTACCTGCGTTGCAAGGCTATTTTAGATCAAGTTAAAACCTCGGAATTATTAATTCAGGAAGAAAATGAAAAAATTGATGGCAGGATTAGAATATCAGTGCCTGAAATATTAGCTAACAGGACATTTTTATTAGGGCTAAAAGGTTTCTTTTCCGAGTTCCCTGAGGTGAACCTCGAAATCAATGTTACCAATGACATCACGAATATGATCGATTCAGAAATAGACTTCTGTTTCAGAGTGGGTTCGTTAGTCGATTCACAACTAATTGCGATCCCTATTTTAACACTTGATTTTATTTTTTGTGCTAGCCCTAATTACTTACGAAATAATGAAATCCCCGATCATTATCAGGATTTAATCAGGGACAATAAACTTATTTTACCTACTTATATCAATGTAGCTAAAGAATCAAAAGAGTTTTTTCCTAACGATAATATCATCATTAAAAGCACGGAAAAATTTCATAGTTCCGATCATTTTAATACCATCTATAATTTGGCATTAAGCGGATTTGGAGTCACTCTTTTGCCTACCGTGTATATTAAACAAGCACTCTCTAGTGATCAACTAGTACAAATATACCCTAATTATCAATCGCCAGAGTTTAATGTCAGCTTGGTGTATAACCGAAAATTAACTATGACTAAATTAATGACTGAATTTAAGGATCATATTAAATCCACCTATTAGACAATAGAGTTTAGAGCTCACAGAGGGATTACTGCCCATTTTTTTGCTTGCGAAATTGATAATAATTGTGGGCAATGACCGACAGCTACAGGGTGACCAACTGATTTAAGCATTGAGACATCACTAATGTCATCGCCATAAGCGAAACTATCAATTAGTGATATGTTATTTTTCTTTGCATATTTTTTAATGACTTGCGACTTGCCATGACCAATCACTTGCTGGTTTAAGTCGCCAGTGACTAGGTCGTTTATTAATATTAAGTCACTACATAAAATATGCTTGACCCCTAAATCATCGGCTATTGGTTTTAGGCAAGGGATAAATGATCCCGACACGAATATCACTGTATCACCAAGGGTTTGATGATGCCTTAAACGGTCGAGTATCGGTTGCTGATAAAAGGTTGTTGGTTGACTGGCAAACCAACTGCGACCCAAAGCCATTAAATATGACCAACTGACGCCTATAAATACCTTATAGTATTCTCTATTTAATTGTTCTCGGCTAATGGCTGCTTGTTGTAGCGTCGTTAGCTTATCTTTGACTGCAATAAAAATAATTGAGCGCTCTTGGCATGGCGGTTGACGACAATAAAACATTAAAAAATCGAGCATGCTTTTTATATTGATTAAGGTCTCATCGACATCAAAAAAAGCTGCAGTGTTACGATTATTGTTCATTAAACTATTCCTAATAAGTATATTTAATTGATAAATTAATATGATCATTATTATTATATTGTCCAAAAATACCGTTGTGATTGCCAAAGAAGTAATTTGCACCTAATGACATCACTAATTCATCATTGATATTCCAGTCAGTTTTTATTCTGATTAAACCATCTTTATTATTAATGCTTTGCATATATAATAAATTAAGATGATATATTTGATTTTCAAAAAACTTGTCAAACATTAAACTCCATGTCGAATCAACTTTATCTCGTTGTAATAGGATCGCGGATCCCGAAATAATATTTTGAAATAGCTGGCCACTGATCATGCCTTCATTTATTGCCGCCCAATCGAACGCTAACACATAATTGAACACGCTTCGTTTAGCTATTCCATCAGTGATCTGACTATTTAAAGTATGGAAATATTGTTGGTCAACGACACTGAGTTCGGAACGTAATACAACATTGCCCAGCTCTTGTGAATAGGATAAGCCAAATATATTGGTGCGATAATATTTTGCTTGCAGTTGTAACGTGTTGTTATCTTGTAATCGTGACTGGTAAATATAACTATCGTTATATTGGTTAATGTAAACCAAGCTAATGTCTTTACCGTCAACGGTCGTACTCAATCTCATCGCGTAGTCAGCATTTTTTAGCCGATTTTTAATCCCTAATTCCGGTTTAATATCAATATTGTGATAATCGCCAATCAGGGTTGGCGTTAATTGGGGCGTGGTTGGTTGATAAAGACCATCGGGGATAAAAGAAGTAGTGGCGTCAGGGATATAAAGTAATTGCAGTGTCAATGCATCAAAGGAGCTTGAATAATTTATCATCCAAATTGGGATCCTGGAATCATCGAAATCTTGCAGGATAAACTCGCTATAATCAAAAGGGTTAATCACATCTAACACACGTAGACCGTCACTTTCCCCCCAAGCTACTTGTTGTTTTCCTATTTTAAAGTAATGTTGTTCGAGATACCATTGCAGGTAAAACTCCCTTAAATCTAAAGAAAGTTTGTCGTTAACATAATGGGGCTTACTCCAGTCACTATAATTTTGGCGCTGATGATCATGGCTGACTAATAGATTATCAATATTGTATTCAAGGCGTAATAATCCGGTAAAACTAAGGTCGGGATTAAGATCTAAAGTTAATTCATTATCGTATCTTAGTCGATTCTGTTGGCTACGGTGATTGACCATTGAATAGGATGAATTCAATAGTAATTCACTGGTTAGATCGTAATCACTGCTGTAACAATTTGTGGTACAAAGAAGTATTAGTGGGCTAATACTACGAAATATATTTTTTTTCATGGCAAGTATTTTTATCATTTGTAAGGCTTGCTTTCACAAGCCTATTAATCATTAACGTTGGCGGAATAATAGAAAATATAGACTATTATTTTTAACCTCTAGATAGGTTTTCCCGAGTAAATAACTTTGGATTTAGTGGCTTGTTTAATGTAAATTCATAAAATTCAATAATAGTGGAATGATTGGTTTTTAGGGTATCCATCACTAATTTATGAGGTCGTAATTCGTTATTTTTACTTCCTGAAACGACTCTATAATCTGAAGCATCCATTGTTTTAAATAAAGTACCATCGCGATCAAAAAACTCAGTGTGGACCGCTTGAAAATGAGTTTTAGCGATCCATATCCAGC
>JABSRS010000601.1 GCA_013214885.1 Gammaproteobacteria bacterium | reverse complement strand
CTAAACACGCTGGTGTCCCGATCAAGACCGTATCACGAGTAATCAACAAATTGCCCAGCACGCAACGGCTAATTTGGCACTTTAGTCAAAGCGCCATGGCGTTGCATTTAAAATAATTGTGGTGTTAGAAATAAACTTGCCAGGACTGTGTGGCATATACCTCCACTGCTTGGTCACACTGAGCCCTCTACAATGCCTGAAACTAGTACCAATGCTCATACCAATTTCATTAAAAAGCTGATCATTTCCCTCGCTACAAAGTAGTTCACTTAAATAATGGAATTGGTATCACATTATTTTGGAACAAGTGCCCAGTATTATTTGTAATACCACCCATTAATACCGACCTAGGCGTAAGTGATAATTAGGGTAATTTTGACTATCACAGTCACTATTATCGTTTAACCCGATGAGAAAATCTTAAAAAAAAGCACTGGTGTTTTTTTTTCAAGCTATACTTTTTATGTCAATAAAATTTAGCAGGGAGCTTGAAAAAGCTTATTTTGTTTGCTCATGGCAGACTCCTACTACTAATAACAATAATAAGCTAAATTGTAATATTCCAGAGTAGATATAGCAGCGTCGTATTGGTTCAATTATTCAAAATCTATTGAAATAATGAGTGCCTTAACGTATTTATATTTAAAAGGAATAGTCATGCGCCCACTACGATTTTTCTTATTCATTTATATCGTCGCCATTGTCACAGCAAATGCTGGTCTGGCAACAACTGACAGTTTGAGTCTTCAATCGTCAGTGTCTGAACCAGATCCTCAAATAGCAATAAATAAAGACATCGAAAACTATCTGGCCACCATCGAACAGTTGGAGTTTCAGGGCGGTATATACTCCGATAACCTCAGTCAAAATCTAATTCAGCTGGGCACGCTTTACCAGCACAACGACAAGCACGCTAATGCGGTCAAAGTCTTTGAGCGTGCTCTATTCCTTCATCGGATTAATGACGGTTTATATTCGAACAATCAAGTAGCAGTGATAGAAAAGATCATCAACAGCCTAACTCGGTTAAAGAAATGGAATTTGGTTAATGATCGTTTTTCCCATCTATATTGGCTAGCCAACAAAAGCCTCCAGCATGATCATGAAAAAAGACTCGAGATAACGCTTAAATGTGCACACTGGCAACTGGAAGCATACAACCTGCGCGTTGCAAAAATTCCGATGCAAAGTCTTGTCCTTGGCTACAAGTTATTCGAGACCGCGCTGCGCATTAGCAGTGAAGAATATGGCGGGGCTGATCTGCGGCTAATTGAACCGCTCAACGGCTTGCTCGTGAGTACTTATTTAGCGGCCACCAATAAACCATTCATCGATCCTAGATCTACACCGCTACGGGGCTACCGCAACGGGATTAATTTGATCTCGTTGGAAATAGACATTCTGCAACGTCAGGAAAGATTAGACCACCTGCGCCTCACTAACGCCAAGCTTAAACTCGCCGACTGGCAACTGATGTATGGCAAAGATCAGGACGCAATGAC
>JABSRS010000600.1 GCA_013214885.1 Gammaproteobacteria bacterium | reverse complement strand
TTTTATCGTCAGCGTTAGCTTTATTTACTTGATAAATTTTAGCCGCAGAAAATATTTTTTGTCGGCTTTGATGCCGAGGATCATCCCCGAGCAATGGCCATTTTTTATGCTGATTCAAAAAGGATTTTATCGGTGTAAGATTAACAACTTTTCGTTTAACCTTACCTTCAACGGCGGAGAAAGCTAATATTTTACCCGTTAGATCAACCACATAAATCTCAAATGCAGGACCAAGTAACATCATCGAGTGAAAAACATGCTCAAGCACACTGGGATCTATTTTACCATCGCGCAATAAATGATTTTCTTTAATCATATTTTTGGCCAGATCTTGATGCAATGCCTGAGTCATCTGCAATTGATTTTGGAGACTTGATTTTGAAACATACCAAGTAAATACCATCAAAATAATAATCATCAAAGTAATAAACAAGCCAATCAGCTTGGTAACCAGTGAATTTAACATATCATCCTTTTACTTTAGTTATTGTTACTGTTGTTGTTCGATGGATTCAAATTTATAGCCAACACCCCAAATGGTATGAACATACTTAGGACCTTGTGGACATTTCTCGAGCTTTGATCGCAAACGATTTATATGTGAATTTACCGTATGCTCATAACCTAAATGATTATAGCCCCAAACGGCATCGAGCAACTGCGCTCGACTAAACACTTGCCCAGGATGACTAGCCAAATAATAAAGTAAGTCAAACTCAGTGGATGTTAGGTTGATTTCATGCTTTTCACTAAAGACCTTGTGTGACATCGGTTCAATGATAAAGTTGCCAAAGACTAGATTTTTAAGCTCTTCTTTGACCACCCCAACACTCGCCCTTCTCAACAATGCTTTAACCCGCGCCATTAACTCTCGAATGCCAAAAGGTTTAGTTAAATAGTCGTCGGCTCCAATTTCGAGCCCCATAACCCGATCCGTTTCGGTATCCCTAGCCGTGAGCATGATAATAGGTGTTTGCTGATCGGTCAGCCTAACTTGTCGACAGATCTCCATGCCATCAACGCCAGGCAGCATGACATCCAGAATGATTAAATCAAACTGCCCCGACAGTGCCAAGGTCAAGCCCTGGCTGCCGTCTTGACATTTTTCTGTCGTAAATCCAGCCTGATTGAGATTAATGGCCAATAAATTAACCAAATCTAGTTCATCTTCCACAATCAGCACACGATGAGCCATTGAGTATCCTTGTTATTTAATCCGTTCGATTGAAATCAATGCGACCTTGCCATCAAACCGGTGCGATTGATTAAGCACAGAGCTGGTTAATCCATCATCAGCGCTAACGACGCCAGCATGGCGGGCAACGAAATTTACGTCATCTCGCACACTTGAAAAACCAATGCCATTGTCTGCTGGCCCAGGCATGGTATTGCTCGCTTCGCTATTTAGTTCAGTGCCACTATCATAAACGGCATTGGGCACCATCTGTAGATCACCAAGTGACATCGACGACAGATCATATTGCTTGAGCCCAACAAACGCGT
>JABSRS010000599.1 GCA_013214885.1 Gammaproteobacteria bacterium | reverse complement strand
TAACAAACTGATATTAGCAACGATAGTGATAACGGCCAATAAGGCCCCCAATAACATCAGGGGAAATTGCGGTTTCAGCAAGGCTAATAGCCGTAAAAATACTGACATTAGGCTGGTTCCTCTGACGGTGGCAAATTAATTAAATCGGCATAATAACCATTAAGCGCCAGTAATTGCAGATGGTTTCCCTGCTCGATGATTTGCCCTTGTGACAACACGATTATTTCTTTAGCCGCAACCACCGTATTCAGGCGGTGGGCAATCACAATCACCAAATGGTTTTCGGCATATTGGTTAATCGCGGCACTAACAATTTGCTCGGTCTCGCGGTCGAGGTGACTACTGGGCTCATCTAAAATAAGGACATCAGGTTGTAAATAAAATGCCCGCGCCAAGGCCAAACGTTGAGCTTGGCCGCCTGATAAACCTGCCCCGCCTTCTCCAACATGACTATCAATGCCCTGAGGTAATTGCGCAACAAAATCGTTTAATCCCGCTTGCTGTAACGCTTTTTTTATCCGTTGTGGCTCAAACTCTTCGTTCATTGCGACATTAAACGCTAACGAACCATAAAAGATATGTCCTTGCTGAGCAATCCAACCACAACGTTGTAACCAAGCATCACGACTTTTAATATTAAGCGGCTGATTATTTATTAGCAATTGACCATCATCAGCGCTAATAAAGCCTAACATCAAATCTATTAGGGTTGACTTACCCGCGCCACTTTCACCAATGACCGCATAAAGTCCTGTGCCATTTAGGGTTAGATTGATCTCGGTTAGCGTACTGGCTCGGTTAGGATAAGCAAAATTTACATCTTTAAATTCAATGGTAAAAGGACCATTAAAGGTCGATGCTTGGGAGTCAGTTTGCGGCTGACTTAGGATCTCAACCATATCAGCCGCAGCGCTGACCCCAGCCATTTTTGCGTGATATTGCGCCCCGAGCTGGCGAAAAGGTAGATAAAACTCAGGTGCTAACAGCAAAACCCATAACGCTAATAAATAATCGACATTGCCATAATAAAGCCTAAAACCAAGAATAACCGCCACTAAAGCAATCGAGATTGAGGCAAGAAATTCAAGGAAAAACGATGACAAGAAGGCAACTTTTAGTATGCCCATGGTTTGATCACCATAATCATCACTAATGGCTTTGACTGCTTTGATTTCACGACGTGAGGCATTAAAAATTTTAAGCTGGGTTAACCCTTGAATAATATCGAGAAAATGACTACTCATTCGGAGCAGTTTCGCCCAGTGAAGTTGATTGAGATGCTGCGCTTTATGACCGATCAAAATCATAAAGAATGGCACCATCGGCGCGGTTAACAACAAGATTAATCCCGACTGCCAATCGATCGGGAACACTGCGACCAAAATCGCCACCGGGATCACCGAACAATAAGCGACAATCGGTAAATAACCGGCAAAATAATCTTCAAGCGAATCGATGCCCTGATGTAACAAATGTGACAGCTTAGCGCTACCCTGTTGCTGGGTATAAGCAGGCCCTAATTGAAATAACCG
>JABSRS010000059.1:10292-12510 GCA_013214885.1 Gammaproteobacteria bacterium | reverse complement strand
GTTATGGCGCACCATTTCGGCGGCACCTAACGCAGCTTGCTGAATTAACAATCGTGCTTCTTCACCACTTAGCCCCATTTTAATCGCGCTTTGCTGCATATATTCCATCAACAAAAAGAAATAGGCTGGTGAACTACCTGAGCATGCAATAACCGTATCAATATGGGTTTCTTGCTCAACCCATAATGTTTCGCCAACGGCTGACATAATTTGCTGGGCAATGGCTTGATCATCTTCACTAACATTGGCTTGGGCAAATAAACCTGTCATGCCTTTTCCGAGTAATGATGGCGTATTTGGCATGGTTCTAATTAAGCGTACTGGTTGAGAAAAATAATCGCTGTAACGGCTCGACAATACTCCAGCAATAATTGATATCAATAATTTGTCAGCTAAATTATCGCACTCGATGGCGCGAGCAACTTGTTCAATCAAATTTGGTTTTACCCCAAGGATGATAACGTCGGCCCATTGCACGGCTTCGTTATTATCATTGGTGGTTAAAATACCAAAATCTTGATTCAGTGAATCCAATTTACCCTGACTTGGATTTGACGCCATAAGAAGGGAGGCAGGGTAGTGCTGAGCACATAATCCGCTGATGATACTGCGAGACATATTGCCAGCCCCGATAAACGCTATTTTCTTTTGTTGCATCTTATTGTTTCACTTATTTAGGGGCACGTTGACCAAAGATCGCACTGCCGATTCTGACCATGGTTGAGCCATTTTTGATCGCCAATTCAAGGTCACTACTCATTCCCATTGATAGGGTATCAACTGTAGCAAATTCTTGTTTTAAGTTCTCAAAAAGTTGACTCATTTGCGAGAATTCATTTTCGATTAACCCACTATCATTGCTCTTATGGCCAATGGTCATAATGCCGCGTAAGCACAGATGGTCCAGTTGAGATATCTGCTTTGCTAATAAGGGTAACTGCGTCGGAGTGATTCCAGACTTGTTTTCTTCACCACTGATATTTATTTGAATACAGATATTTAAAGCTGCCATTGAGGATGGACGCTGGTCATGTAAGCGTTTGGCTATTTTTAAGCGATCAATGGTGTGGATCCAATCAAAATTCTCAGCGACTAATTTGGTTTTATTAGACTGCAAAGGTCCAATAAAGTGCCAATCTAAGCTGGGATTGTTAAAAAACTGGATCTTATCAACGCCTTCTTGGACGTAGTTTTCACCAAATGCCCGTTGCCCTTGTGCAATTGCCTGTTCGATATCACCAATGGGCTTGGTTTTACTAACCGCTAATAATTGCACAGTATGATGATCTATATTAAATTTTGTCTGGGTCAAAGCAATAGTGTTGATTGCTGATTTTAATCGTTCTGTTATTGTAGTCATATAATTAATTTAATAGGTTATTTCTTTATTATGGATATTACTGAATTATTGTCGTTTAGTGTAAAGCACAAAGCGTCTGATTTACACCTTTCTGCTGGCGTACCACCTATGATACGTGTTGATGGCGAAGTTCGAAAATTAAATGTACCGCCATTAGATCACAAAGAAGTTCATGGCTTAATCTATGACATCATGAATGACAAGCAGCGTAAAGATTATGAAAAAGACTTAGAATCTGATTTCTCTTTCGAAGTACCAGACTTAGCCCGATTCAGGGTCAATGCCTTTGTCCAAAATCGCGGTCCAAGTGCGGTATTTCGTACTATCCCGAGTGAAGTGTTAAACCTTGAGCAAATTGGTGCCCCAGATATCTTTAAAAAGATCGCTGATTTCCCTCGTGGCTTGGTGCTAGTCACTGGGCCAACTGGTTCTGGTAAAAGTACCACACTAGCAGCGATGATTGATTATATAAATGAAAATCGGCGTGAGCACATTTTGACCATTGAAGATCCGATCGAATTTGTGCACCAGAACAAACAATGTTTGATCAATCAACGTGAAGTTCACCGCGACACTAAAAGCTTTGATAATGCGCTACGCAGCGCACTACGTGAAGATCCCGATATTATTTTGGTTGGTGAAATGCGAGATTTAGAAACCATTCGCTTAGCATTAACCGCGGCAGAAACTGGTCACTTAGTGTTTGGTACGTTGCACACCACCTCGGCATCAAAAACCATTGACCGTATTGTTGATGTATTCCCAGCGGCAGAAAAACCGATGGTACGAACGATGTTGTCAGAATCGTTGCAGGCGGTAATCTCGCAAACCCTAATCAAAAAAGTTGGCGGTGGTCGT
>JABSRS010000059.1:0-10282 GCA_013214885.1 Gammaproteobacteria bacterium | reverse complement strand
CAGCTATTCGTAACTTAATTCGAGAAGCCAAAGTGGCACAAATGTATTCGGCAATTCAAACTGGGATGTCATTTGGGATGCAAACTCTCGATCAGTCACTTTCTAACTTAGTCAATCGCGGCATGATATCTCGTGAAGATGCGCAGTTAAAAGGTTCAGGGAAGGCAACGATATAATTATGACTCTCAAAGTTAATGATTTACTCCAGATCCTTAGTGATAAAAACGGATCTGATTTATTTATTTCGGCTAATGCGCGACCTAGCATCAAAGTTAATGGCGAGTTAGTGCCTATTTTTGATCAGGTATTAACCGAGGAAGAAGCCCAAGAGATTGTTTTTAGTGCGATGAATGAAAAACAGCGCCTTGAATTTGAAAATACCCGAGAGTGTAATTATGCACTGGCTATTGAAGGTTTAGGGCGGTTCAGGGTCAGTGCTTTTTGGCAGCGTAATCGTGCTGGTTTTGTGGCGCGTCGGATCGAAACAACGATCCCAGAAATGGATGCACTGCGACTGCCTGCCATATTAAAAGAAGTGATAATGAGTAAGCGTGGCTTGCTGATTATGGTTGGCGCAACAGGAACCGGTAAGTCGACATCGCTCGCAGCAATGATTGGTTATCGTAATCGCCATTCCAGTGGTCATATTTTAACTATCGAAGATCCGATTGAATTTGTCCATGAACATCGCAAAAGTATTGTCACTCAACGTGAAGTTGGGATCGATACTGAATCCTTTGATGCCGCATTAAAATCGGCCTTACGTCAGGCTCCAGATGTGGTGTTAATCGGTGAAATCCGTTCACAAGAAACGATGGAATTTGCCTTAACCTTTGCAGAAACTGGTCATTTATGTGTCGCGACGATGCACGCTAATAATGCCAACCAAGCACTCGAACGCATTATGCACTTAGTGCCTAAAGAGAAGCATGCTCAGTTACAGTTTGATTTGTCACTTAATTTACGCGGTATTGTTGCTCAGCAGTTAGTGCCGACTCGTGATGGTCAAGGTCGACGCGCAGCGATTGAAATATTGCTTAATTCATCGCGGGTGTCAGACTTGATTGCTAAAGGCGAACTTCATGAGCTTAAAGAAACCATGGGGAAATCGAATGAATTAGGGATGCAAACATTTGATCAGGCATTATTTACGCTGTATAAAAATAGCGAAATAAGCTACACCGATGCCCTTCATCATGCCGATTCACCGAATGATTTACGTTTAATGATCAAACTGCAAGGTGATAATGACGCCAGTGCCGGTTTGCTTGACGGTGTTACCATCGATATGGACGATTAATCAAAAATGTCCCCATTAACTGTTGAGGGGGACATAATTCATTGAAAGTTTTGGTATTTGATAAAGCAAGCTTGAGCAGCATGTTCTACATGGATGTAAGTTATTAGAGCAATGCAGGAGCAATTTCCGAGATGCTGCGCCAGAGCTCCGAACGAAGGCAGACTTCCTAATGCCTGTGGCATTAGGAAGTCTGCCGAAGTAGTGACGGTTTACAGCGACTTGCTGTTCAAGTGGCAACACTTTACTCATACATAGATTTTTTTGTTAATTAAAACTGAGTTTCAAACCAACTTTCTAAAATTAATACCGCCGAGACACTATCAATCTTTCCTTTGGTTAGTTTTTTATAACCACCAAGTTCAAATAATCGCTCTTTGGCCTCAACGGTTGTTAAGCGCTCGTCATGGGTTTGTACTGGTACTTTAAACCGACCAAATAATCTTTTGCTGAATTTCCTCGCTCGGATCGTGATTTCTTGATCCGTGCCATCCATGTTAGTGGGTAAACCAACAATAATTTGGCTCGGTTGCCATTCTTTGATTATTTTCTCAATGGTATCCCAATTAGGAATGCCGTCATTGGCTTTTATCGCCGCAAGTGGGCTTGCGGTGCCAGTAATTTGTTGACCAATCGCAACACCAATACTTTTGGTGCCATAGTCAAACGCTAACATTGTTGTCATTAAAAAATACTCGGGTCAGCGGTTAACCGTGACCAAT
Source organism: Gammaproteobacteria bacterium (assembly GCA_013214885.1). GTDB lineage: Bacteria > Pseudomonadota > Gammaproteobacteria > Enterobacterales > Psychrobiaceae > Psychrobium. The sequence continues at coordinate 8,263 of JABSRS010000059.1, read as the reverse complement.
TTGTGAATTTAACTGCCAGACATCAAAACCGAGTTGTTTAGTGGCTTCTTGCCATCGATCTTGAGGTTTAACATCAAAAATGATCTGTGTTTGTGCGGGTAACGTCAGCCAAGAATTATCAAGCAACTCTTGCTCTAATTGCCCCTCGGACCAGCCTGAGTAGCCCAAAGCGAACAAATATTTATCGGGTGCGGCATCTGTTCCCATGACTTGAAGAATGTCTTTTGACGTAGTCACCATCAAATCTTGTGACAGCTGGACACTACTGCTCCACGGAATTTGCGGACTGTGCAATACAAAACCGCGATCAGGGCTAACAGGTCCGCCATTAAAAACATGATTGTTTAAATTGTTGGGATTGATAGACTCGCTGGTTACTTCAATTTTATCTAATAACTGTTTAACGGTTAATTGGCTAATGGGTTGATTAATGACAATTCCCATAGCACCGTTCTCGTCATGCTCGCAAATATAGATCACGGCACGATGAAAATATGAATCGTTAAGATTAGGCATCGCTATTAAAAAGTGATTTTGTAGGCTTTCCATAAATCCTGACTTTGTTGATAAAAAAAATTGGCGAAATCTAGCCGCCAGCGAGCTTTACTGTATATTGTTTTTTCTCAAGAAATGATTTTATCACTTCACGGTTATCACCTTGAATTTCAATAATGCCATCTTTAACCGATCCTCCGCAACCACAAAGCTTTTTTAATTCCTTAGCGATTACTTTTAGGGCTTTATCATCAAGTAGTATCCCAGTGACAGTAATGACGCCTTTGCCTTTGCGGCCCTTTGTTTCTCGGCGAATTCTAACGATACCATCACCTTCTTTAATCTCTGGAGTATTGCTAGTCGGATTAATCCGTCCGCCATCGGTCGAAAATACTAAAACCGAATCGTCATTGTTGATCATGTGGTAAATCCTATTCTAAATATAAGAGCTTCATCTGCTGATTAAACTCAACTTTCCATAGTCTAGCAGAGCTGAATTAATAGATTAAGCTTAGTTGAGTGCTTAATTGGATAATGGACTATTTATTGCTTGGCTTTTACCGCTGATTGAGGGAGGATCAAGCTTTGTGATTTCAATGATTAGCAATAATGGATTATATGATGATAAAAATGTTTGGCTTAACCATGCTAACTTTACTGTTGTTACTTCAATACAGATTGTGGTTTGGGAAAAATAGTTGGCCAGATTACTTAGTGCTAAAGCAAGAAATTACAACTCAGACCCTTGCCAATAACGCGTTGAAAAACAAGAACACTTTGCGATACCGTGAAATTGACGATCTCCAAAGTGGCTTAGCCGCGATTGAAGAGCGAGCGCGTAATGAACTGGGACTGATTAAAGAAGATGAAGTGTTTTTTAGAATTATAGAGTAACTAGATTTAGTGATGACATCCAAACAAAATTCGAGCGTGCCGTTGTACGCTGTTGTGCCTGCCGCTGGTATTGGTAAGCGCATGGAATCGGCAATCCCCAAACAATATTTAATCATTGCCGATCAGGCTATTATTGAATATAGCCTACAACCACTTGTTAACCATCGAGATATCAAACAGGTTGTGGTGGTGTTAAGTCAAGAAGACCAATGGTTCGGGCAATTGGCCATTGCAAAACATCCTAAAGTTAAAACCGTTATTGGCGGCTGTGAGCGTGCCGATTCGGTACTCGCAGGGTTAAATAGCCTACCAACGACAGGCTCTGTTTTAGTCCATGATGCCGCGCGTCCGTGTTTAACCAATGATGATTTAGATAAATTAATCAAGGCGCAAACAGCTAGCTGTGGGGCTATTTTAGCGAGTGTGGTGCGGGACACGATGAAACGGGCTAATCATCTTGGCTATATTACTAACACCGTTGATCGAGAGTTGCTTTATCATGCACTTACCCCGCAATTATTTGATTTAGACATTCTGCGCGATACTTTACAAGCAGCATTAACCCAACAAGTAACCATTACAGACGAAGCGTCTGCGATGGAATGGGGCGGTTATAAGGTTAAACTTGTTGCAGGTCGCAGTGACAACATCAAGGTGACACGGCCAGAAGATTTAACATTAGCTCAATTATTTTTAACTCAACAACAGCGAATTAAGCAGGAACAACAATGATAAGAATAGGTCACGGTTTTGATGTTCATAAATTTGGTGGTCCAGGGCCTATAGTTATTGGTGGTGTCAGCATTGAGCATCATGAAGGCTTAATTGCTCATTCAGATGGCGATGTTGCATTGCACGCGCTGGCTGATGCAATTTTAGGTGCCTGTGCGCTTGGTGATATCGGCCATCACTTTCCAGACACCGATCAGAACTTTAAAGGTGCAGACTCGCGCATCTTATTGCGCCATGTCTGGCAATTAGTCACAGCAAAAGGCTATCAGCTGGGTAATCTTGATTTAACCATTGTTGCCCAAACGCCAAAAATGGCACCGCATATTGAGTTAATGCGAGCAACTATTGCCCAAGACTTAAATGCCGAAATCGATCAAGTTAATGTTAAGGCAACAACCACTGAACAGCTTGGTTATGTTGGGCGTAAAGAAGGCATAGCAACTCATGCCGTGGTGATACTCGTAAAACAAGGTAGTAATTAATGGCGTTACCCCAATGGCAATATCTGTACTCTAAACCACAAGTTACCGCAACGATTAGAACCAATCCTGCGGATTTTTATGTCGATGAAAACTTAGGTTATGATTTTGACGGTCAAGGTGAGCATTTAATGCTTCACATTGAAAAAACTAATTTAAATACCAGTGCGATAGTGCGCGAACTGGCGCATTGGGCCAACGTTAGCAATAAAGTCATTGGTTATGCTGGGCTTAAAGATCGTAATGCGATTACCCGTCAATACTTTAGTATTCAATTACCAGGCAAAGAATCACCTGATTTGTCATTACTCGAGTCGGACCAACTAAAAGTTATTTCAAGTGCTCGTAATAGTAAAAAACTACGTCGTGGTGCACTTAAGGGCAACCGATTTAAAATTATATTACGTGGTCTCAGCTTAACCAACGAGTTAACTGAGCGCTTACAACAAATCGCCAGTGATGGTGTGCCAAATTACTTTGGTCAGCAACGATTTGGTTTTGATGGTTTTAATCTCGACGCTGCCAAAGAAATGTTTGGTGGTCGTAAAATTAAAAACCGCGATAAGCGCTCGATTTACTTATCGGCCGCGCGATCCCTTATTTTTAATAATATAGTCGCTGCTAGGATCCGTGATAAACAGTTGTTACCACTGTTAGGCGATACCCTAATGCTCGCTGGTAGCAAAGCGTCGTTTACTCCAACCGAAGTTGATCAAGAGATTAACCAACGATTTAAAGAGCGTGATGTCATATTAAGCGCGCCAATGTGGGGTAAAGGTAAGTTATCATCATTTGAAACCGCAGAGCAGTTAGAGCTTGAAGTAGCGGGCACTGAATCTGAGTTGACTAGTGGTCTTGAAGCCGCGGGCTTAAAACAAGAACGCCGTGCACTAATGTTATATCCAAAAGGTATGCAATGGCGCGAGCTCGACGATGCCATAGAAGTTGAATTTGAATTACCTGCTGGTTCATATGCAACAAGTGTTCTACGTGAACTATGCCAAGTCATAGATGGTTCACAGTTATACAAAACAGGAAGTTAATATGAATATCTTAGTCAGCAATGATGACGGGGTTGATGCTCCAGGAATAAGAGCACTCTATGAAGCGCTAGCCGAGACGTTCAATGTCAAAGTGGTCGCTCCAGACCGCAACTGTAGTGCTGCCAGCAGTTCGTTAACCTTGACCAACCCATTGCGGATCAGTGAACGAGAAAATGGTTTTATCGCGGTTAATGGCACGCCAACCGATTGTGTTCATTTGGCGCTAAATATGCTGATGCCTCAAGATCCCGATCTGGTGGTTTCTGGTATTAATGCTGGGGCAAACCTTGGTGATGACGTGATTTACTCTGGCACTGTTGCCGCAGCGATGGAAGGGCGATATATGGGGCTACCGGCGGTTGCGGTGTCTCTTGCCGGTAAGGAATTGAATCATTATCAAAGTGCTGGTTTTTATGCGGCTAAAATTGTTACGCACTTAAAAGAGTGTCCGTTACCTGCCAATCAAATTTTAAATGTTAATGTTCCTGACTTGCCGTTGGCTGAAATTAAAGGTATAAAAGTCACTAGGTTAGGTGCTAGGCATCGAGCTCAGGGCATGGTTAAAACCCTAGATCCTGGTGGCCGAGAGATTTATTGGGTCGGTCCTTTGGCCAAAGCAGATGATGCTGGCCCTGGCACTGACTTTTACGCAATAGCCAATGGGTATGTGTCAATTACCCCCATTACGGTTGATTTAACCGCGCATCATCGCATTGAAAAAGTGACCCAGTGGGCAGCACAACTATGACCACAAATATGACAATTAAAAGCAAAGAATCGACCATGCATGGTCAACGCCTTGCTACAAAGTTAAAGGCGGAAGGAATAACTGATCCTCAAGTGTTACAGGCGATTGCAGCAACGCCAAGGCAGCTATTTATTGACCAGGCACTAGAATACAAAGCATATGACAACACGGCGTTGCCTATTGGCCACGGTCAGACAATCTCACAACCTTATATTGTGGCCCGAATGACCCAGTTGTTGCTCGCTAAAGGACCGTTACAAAACGTGTTGGAAATTGGCACTGGTTCAGGTTATCAATGTGCGATTTTAGCGCAATTGGTTGGAAAAGTATTCACTGTTGAGCGTATTAAGGCATTACAGCGTCAGGCTAAGCGTAGGTTAAGGTTAATTGATCTACATAATGTCGCGATGAAACATGGTGATGGTTGGCAGGGTTGGGCAGCCAAAGGACCTTTTGATGCCATTATGGTCACTGCGGCTGCGGCCACAGTGCCACCCGATTTATTGGAGCAATTAAACGACGGCGGTCAACTAATTATTCCAGTAGGTGAAGCGAATCAAGAATTACTTTTAATTACCAGAGAGGGTGAACGTTTTGTTCAACAACAAGTCGAAGCGGTTCGATTTGTTCCTTTACTGGCAGGAGATCTTAGTTGAAAATTTTTACCCCTTTATACGATTGGGCGATGAAAGCAGCACGCCATCGCTATAGTTCATACTATTTAAGCTTAATGAGTTTTGCTGAATCAATATTCTTTCCAATACCTGTCGATGTGATGCTCGCGCCAATGGCACTGGGAACACCTAAAAAAGCTTGGTTTTATGCGGCATTAGCGACGATATTTTCAGTGATTGGTGGCGCCATTGGCTATTTGCTAGGTTACCTGGCTTATGACACTTTTGTGTTGCCTGCTATCGAAGCTGTTGGCTATCAAGATAAATTAGTTACTGTTGAGCACTGGTTTAGTGAGTACGGCGTGTGGGTGATTTTTGTTGCGAGTTTTACACCGTTACCCTATAAGCTGTTTACTGTGACGGCTGGTGTGATGCAAATGATGTTTTTACCCTTTATGCTGGTGTCATTAGTTGGCCGAGGCTTGAGATTTTTTCTGGTCGCATCAATCATGAAATGGGGCGGCGAAAAAATGGAAGTTAAGCTGCGAAAGTGGATCGATGCAATCGGCTGGGCGGTGTTGGTGTTAATTGTCGCCATTGTCGCTTATCTGCACTAAAGAGTAATTATCGATGAATAAGGCACAGCTAATAAAGCTAATCATACTTGGAATCATTCTGAGTACTATTGGTGGCTGTGCCAAAAATACTGGGCCTGCACCAGTGAGTTCAATCTCAGCGTCAAAAAAACTACCAACAATCGCCACACTAACGGGCAGTCGGTATAAAATACAAAAAGGAGACACGTTATATTCGATCTCATTTGCCGCAGGTATCGCGCCTAAATTATTGGCATCTTTAAATAATATAAAGCCTCCATACATCATATACCCAGATTCTTGGTTAGTTATATCAAATAAAAACCAATCTAAAACTATAGTAAAAAAACCGCCGATGTCAAAAAAATGGCATAAAAAGCTTGCGAGTCAAAAAAAAGGCGGGTATTCTAAACCTGTAGCAAAGCCAAAACGCTCAACGAAGAAACCAAGTTATACGGTTTCGACAATAAGTAGCAAAGCCAAAAAGATTTCCAAATGGATTTGGCCGGCAAAAGGGCGTGTAGTATCGGCGTACTCTGCACAAGAGCAGGGTAACAAAGGGATAGATATAGCTGGATTGAAGGGAAGCAGTATTTTAGCTTCCGCCGCAGGCAAAGTGGTTTATGCTGGGGCAGCATTAAGAGGTTATGGTAAACTAATTATAATAAAACATAATGATGATTACCTTAGTGCTTATGCCCACAATGACAAGATTTTTGTCACAGAAAAGCAACGGATAAAGCAAGGGCAAGTTATTGCTAAAATGGGTCAAACGGGTGCAACAAGCGTTAGACTTCATTTTGAAATCCGGTTTCGCGGAAAATCAGTCAACCCATCTAATTATCTTCCTAAACGATAACTCAACATCAACGGATATGAAGCTTTTATAGGCTTTATTTAGGGAGAATATTATGGGACGCAAAGTTACTGTAGCTAGCAATGGAAAAAATCAAATAGCTGAAAAAGAAAGAAAATCTAGCCTAGATGCTACGCAAATATACCTAAGTGAAATAGGTTTCTCACCATTACTGACCGCAGAAGAAGAAGTTTATTATTCTCGCCTAGCATTACGTGGCGATGCTGCTGCCCGCCGTCGAATGATTGAAAGTAATTTACGCTTAGTGGTTAAAATTTCACGTCGCTATATTAATCGCGGTCTTGCCTTGCTCGACTTAATTGAAGAAGGTAATTTGGGCCTAATCAGGGCTGTTGAAAAGTTCGATCCAGAGCGCGGCTTTAGATTTTCGACTTATGCAACGTGGTGGATCCGCCAAACGGTAGAGCGGGCAATTATGAATCAAACCCGTACCATTCGATTACCAATTCATGTCGTTAAAGAGCTCAATATATATCTACGTGCTGCTAGAGAACTAGCGCAAGAGTTAGATCATGAGCCGACCGCAGAAGATATTGCACACAAGCTCGATAAGCCAGTCAAAGACGTTAGCAAGATGCTTAAACTCAATCAAAAAGTGACTTCTGTTGACGCGTTGATTAGTAATTCTGGTGATAAAGGATTATTAGATGTCATTGCCGCAGGGGATCATTATGCGCCTGAAGCAACATCAATGAATGATGACATTAATGAGAGCTTAGTCAGATGGTTACACGAGTTAAACACTAAGCAACGCGAAGTGTTGTCACGTCGTTTTGGCTTACTAGGTCATGAACCGTCAACATTAGAAGTAGTGGGCCGTGAAATTGGCTTAACTCGCGAGCGAGTACGTCAGATCCAGGTTGAAGCATTAAAAAGAATGCAAGACATTCTTAAAAGCCAGGGATTATCAATAGAATCTTTATTTCCCGCAGGTAGCTAAATTTAAGTTAGTCAGCATTCAGCAACAAAAAACCAGCCAATTGGCTGGTTTTTTGTTAATACAAATTTATTTTTGCTATTGGCTCTGCTGTACTAAATAATTGAGCACTTAGCTACATTTAAGGTGAATAGAGCAATTGGCATTAACTTAATGCTTCTTTCAGTTTATATAATAGAGCTAACGCCTGTTTAGGTGACAAATCATCAGGGTTAATACCAGTAAGCTGCTCAATAACTTCATCATGTTCGGGTAATGATTGCGCTATAACTAGCGGTGCAGGCCTTGCGCCAGTATGACTAATATTTGATTGCTCTAATTCTTTGAGTTTGATTTTTGCTGCTTTGGTAACAACCTTGGGTAAACCCGCAAGTTGTGCCACTTGAATGCCATAACTTTGATTGGCAGCACCTTCTTCGACATGGTGTAAGAACGCAATGTTGTCATCGTGCTCAATCGCATCGAGATGAACATTAACCACCTGACTGAGTTGTTCAGCTAATTGGGTTAATTCAAAGTAATGAGTAGCAAACAGCGTTAGGGCGCCACTGTTACTAGCAATATATTGGGCACTCGCCCAAGCTAATGACAAGCCATCGTAAGTGCTGGTGCCGCGCCCAATTTCATCCATTAATACCAGACTATGCTTGGTCGCATTATGCAAAATATTGGCGGTTTCGGTCATTTCTACCATAAAGGTTGAACGGCCACTGGCTAAATCATCTGATGCCCCAATTCGGGTAAAAATTCGATCGATTTTACCAATGCTGGCGTTACTAGCTGGCACATAGCTACCGATATGTGCCATTAAACAGATCAACGCTGTTTGACGCATATAAGTCGACTTA
>JABSRS010000006.1 GCA_013214885.1 Gammaproteobacteria bacterium | reverse complement strand
AGTGCTTGAGCTCGCACTATTGCAGTACGTTCATTAACCTGATCTTCGAGCAACAGATTTTGCGCTGTTAGTTTTGCAGTGCGTATCCGTTGAGTAACCCATGCACTAAAGCCTAACATTGCAATTACGCTCAAGATGTAAAAGCCAATAGCACTTTTGCTCAAATACCATGGTGGAATGATATAGATGGTTCGATTTTCGGCAATGTACACTTGATTTTGCGGATCTTTGGCCTGCATTTGTATTTCATAATGGCCACCATTTAATTGGCCTAGGTCGGCGAATACCTCCTTACTCCATGGATTCCAAGGTTGTTCGTTAAGGCGATAACGAAACTGATTGTCTTGGCGTTGCAAATAATTACTGAGCCCGAAGAATAATCGTATTGATGTGTTTTCAAAATCGCTCTCAATCACTTGTTGGGTCTGCCCAAAAAGGTTTAAAGTAAGAGATGTACTCGTGGTTTTATTATAAATTTCACTGATATTGGCACGTATTTTTAGCGGACGAACCGCTTTCAAACTATCGTTGACAGGGTTATATCGGGCCACTCCCTTATCAAATCCTAACCAGATTATTTCACCTTCGTTATAAACAGTGATAAGTTTTTCCATGCCACTAGCCGCGCTAACAAAATTACTCCAATGTTCAACCTTACCGTTTGTTAACCTAACAAACCCGGTATCAGTTGAATTCGAAAGCCAGATCCGCTGTTGTTCATCACGATGTAAAAAACTTGGAGATTGCGCATCGTCGCCAAAATAATCGTAAAACCATGACACCTTGCCAGCAGTTTGACCTTTTTCATCGTTCCAATGAAAGAGGCCATCTTCGGTACTAATCAGAAGTTGCCCATCTAGAATCAATGGACTATTGAGTGGTTGATCAAATTTTATTTTCAGAGTTTGCCATTGGTTTTTTTGTTTACTTATGTTGACCAACTGATTTTCACCATTGGTCAGCCATATTTTCCCTTTACCATCTTCGACCATTTTCGAGGCAACATTGTATTCTGCTAATAATTGGTCTGGTGTTGACCAATCAGTTCCGTTCCATTTCGATAAAAAAATGCCAGTACCCGTTGCAATAAACAGTAAGTTGGGATCAACCTTACTAAGCAAAAAATCGTTACATTTAGCCGTTTTAAGTAATGTTTTCACGTGTTTGCTAATCGGATCGTAAATTTGGCATTGGGTAGCGCCAGCCAAAAGTAATTTCCCATGCACACTGATTATGTCTTTCCCTGAAGTATTTACGTCTTCTAGCAGTGAAGTCTTGCCGGATGGATCGATACTCATAAAACCTGAAATCGCTGCAAAATAGAGTTTGCCGTGATGTCGAGTGATTTCTGATGCCCAATAAATATCATCGTTGCCAGAAGGGAATACTGATAGCTCAAAGGGTAATTGGACACGACTGACTTGAGATTGATGGGATAACCAAAGTCCCTGCTGCTGATCCAGAAAAAGGTTAAGTGTGATATCAGAAGGTAAACCATTTTCTTTATTTAGGTGATAAATCAAATGACCAGCATGATCGACAAAAATCACTCCATTTCTCAGCGTAGAAATAGCCATTATTTTTGCATTTATGTGGATGCTATTATAAGGCAGATAAGCGGCTTCTGGACGACTGGCGTCAATCCAAGGGGTAAGCTGATCGTTGTGCCATAGGTATATCCCTTTTTTCATACTACCTATTAGGAAATCCTGACCTAAGCTTTGCACAAATCCTATCCGCCCTAAGCCTTCTTTAGGCAGGACATCAACAGCGTGTATCTGATTTTTTTTGATGTAAATTAATCCATCACCATCAGTGACGAATAGCCTATCACCCGCCATCCAAGCACGGCGAAAATGATGTTGCGGTGAATAGATTTGGATTCCCGTTCCAGGGTGATAAGCCATTATCTGCTCGGCAGAAATGAAATAAAGTCGACCCTCAAATTGGAATACATTTCTGATTGAGCCAAAACCGCGTTTTTCGGCGGGTATTTCAGACAGTAAAGACTGGTAACTTAGTTCACCTTGAGCATGTGTGGTGTAAAAGCCTAATTCACCTTTGAGGCCAACATAGATCCGGTCATCGAGTATAGTGAATTGGTTTATATGCCCAGGTCCAGATTGCGGGTGTTTACGCCATTTTGTGCCATCAAAACTATACAAACCAAAGCTATTAGCGAGAAACATTATCCCATTAGAATGTTGTTCCATATACCAATTGCTACCGTCCCCATCAAACTCCGCTGGATCAAAGATCTCAATAATGGCGTTACCCAATTCGTTATTAGAGTGTGCATCTGATGTTGACTGAGTTGACCAAACATTTTGGCTGAGCATGACCAAACTCAAACAGATACTTATTGAAGTTATCCGCACTACAAAGTTTAATAAATAGATCATCATTGGCTAAGTGAATCCCTTGTATCTAAGGCTATAAAAACTAGATAAGAATACTATGTGTGATTCATAGACATGATTTTAAATTTTCGAAGTTTAAAATATTACCTAGATCCATTATAGAACAAGTCTGGATAATAAATGTTGATTTAGGGGTTGTGATGCTTAGAATTGAACTCGGATAGTTAACGGGGGTTTGAGCGACGTTTCATTGTTAATATCAGCACACGACGAGCGATATTCCATTGCATAAAAAAAACGTATACACCATTATCCATAGTGTGTACGTTTTTTATTCTTTTAGCTAAGCCATGTTGGATATCCACTCAGTAGCGGATAATTAACAATTATTCAATTAAGCTAATTTTAATTTGCTCTGCTGCTAGGCGTTTTTGACGCTTGTCGCATGGATTATCACAGTCACAGGCTTTTTCGATCCCAACGGCACCTAGTCCGCCACAACTACCAGCAATGGTTTTATTTTGAAAAATATAACCAACAGACATCGCAACAATAACGATAAAAAATGCGGCGAATGTGATTAAAAAGGTCATCATAATGAAATTACCTATGGGTTAACAGTAGCGGAAACAAGATATGGTTTAAAGGCGTCAGTATACACCTCCTCAAATCCATTGTCCGTCTTGAAGATCATAAAAACCGCCAAATGTTGATCCTTAGCAAAGTTAAATCCGGCCTCAGGTCCCATGATCATGATAGCAGTTGATAAGCCATCAGCAGTCATACTCGAGGGATGGATTACCGTCACCGAAACCAATTTATGATTGATCGGTTGACCACTATTAGGATCAATAATATGAGAGAAACGAATACCGTTTTCCTCATAATAAATACGATAGTCACCCGAGGTTGCGAGCCCATTATCAAGCGGGGAAATTAACTGTTGTACAACACGCTCATCGCTGACTGGTTTTTCTATTGCAATTATCCAGTCACGCTCAGGTGTTGGCCTACCCTTGGCACGAATTTCACCACCAATTTCCACTAAATAGTCAGTGATACCTTTACGTTCAAGATATTGCGCCACCTTATCAACACCAAAGCCTTTCGCAATGGTTGATAAGTCGACATAGAGATCAGGAATGTCTTTTAACAAAAAATTGCCGTCAACGGCTAAATGTTCGATCCCGACCCGCTGTTTGGTCTGAGCAATCACCTCAATAGATGGTACCGTTTCTGGTCGCATCTGCGGGCCAAAGCCCCATAAATTAACCAAGGGACCAACAGTGACATCGAGTAAATTATCAGTCAGATGACTTAACCTAATCGCTTCACTAACCACCATGGCAGTATCGGCAGACACAGCAAAAGGTGTATTAGAACTTGAGCTATTAAAACGTGACAGTTCAGATCCTGGACGATAAGTCGACATCTGATCATTGACTTTTTCAAGTAGACTATCGATCACCTCTTGATGAGCTTGCGCCGTTCTTTCACTATTTTTAGCGACTGCAACATAGCTAATATGATACGTAGTCCCCATCGTACGACCCGCTAGCTTAACGATCAACGCATCATTACTAGCAGCTGAATTGGGATTACATCCGAATAAAAAAATGGCCAGCGCACCAAGCGCCAGCCATTTAACCTGTTTGATAAGCATCAGGGGTTAACCACCGAAGTCATCAAGCAAGATATTTTCGTCTTCAACACCAAGATCTTTCAACATGTTGATCACTGCCGATGTCATCATCGGTGGACCACACATGTAATACTCACAATCTTCTGGAGCTTCATGATCTTTTAGGTAGTTCTCGTACAATACATTGTGGATAAACCCTGTCATACCAGTCCAGTTATCTTCTGGTTGAGGATCTGACAATGCAATGTGCCAATCAAAGTTTTCATTTTCTGCGGCAAGCGCATCAAAGTCTTCTTGATAGAACATTTCACGCATTGAACGAGAACCATACCAGTAACTGATTTTGCGAGTCGCTTTAAGACGCTTAAGCTGATCGAAGATATGCGAGCGCAATGGAGCCATACCAGCACCACCACCAACGAATACCATTTCGTTCTCAGTTTCTTTAGCAAAGAACTCACCAAATGGACCAGAAATCGTCACTTTGTCACCTTCTTTAAGGCTCCAAATGTACGATGACATTTTACCCGCAGGTAAAGACAAGTTGTTTGGTGGTGGAGTCGCAATACGTACGTTAAGCATGATGATACCAGCCTCTTCAGGATAGTTCGCCATTGAGTATGCACGTAGTGTTTCATCATCAACTTTAGATTCAACTTCAAAGAACTTGAAACGTTCCCAGTCAGCACGATATTCCGCAGGGATATCAAAATCTTTATATTTAATATGATGCGCTGGCGCTTCAATTTGAATATAACCACCGGCTTTAAACGGTACTGATTCGCCATCTGGAATATTAAGCACTAACTCTTTAATGAACGTTGCTTTGTTGTCATTAGAGCGAACGGTACATTCCCACTTCTGAACCCCAAAGATCTCATCTTCAAGTTCAATTACCATGTCTTGCTTAACAGCAACCTGACATGCCAAGCGCTCGCCTTCACGGGCTTGCTTTTTATTAATATGGCCTTCTTCTGTTGGTAGTAATTCACCACCGCCAGACTTAACATGAACTTTACACTGACCACAAGTACCGCCGCCGCCACAAGCTGAAGGAATGAAAATCCCTTTTGCCGCTAGCGTACCCAGTAGCTTATCGCCAGGCTTAGTAACAACCCCTTTAGCAAGGTCGTCGTTAATAGATATGGTAACGTCACCGTCTGAAATCAACTTAGATTTAGCAAATAAAATCACTAATACTAAGGCCATTACAATCGTAGTGAACATTGTTACGCCAAGAATAATCTCTTGCATAAACTTTTCCTTTAAATTTGGTTAACGAGCAGCCGAGGCTGCCCATTGACCGAACTAATTATAATGAGATACCGCCGAATGACTGGAAACCCAACGCCATTAGACCCGCAGTGATAAAGGTAATACCTAAACCTTTAAGACCGTCTGGAATATCTGCATATTTTAGTTTTTCGCGAACAGCAGCCATTAATACAATAGCCAAGGTCCAACCAACACCAGAACCGATACCAAAGACCACAGACTCGCCGAAGTTATAGTTACGTTGCACCATGAATGCTACGCCACCAAAAATCGCACAGTTTACTGTGATAAGCGGTAGGAAAATTCCCAATGCGTTATAAAGAACTGGCATGTACTTGTCTAAAATCATTTCAACCACTTGCACTAGTGCTGCAATCACACCGATGTAAGTGATGAAACTTAGAAAGCTCAGGTCAATACCTTCGCCTAACGCGTTAGGCGCTAGAACCGCATGGTAAATCACTTGGTTAGCAGGTACAGCAATCGCTAATACGAAAGTTACTGCAACACCAAGTCCAATCGCTGTGCTGATCTTTTTAGAGACCGCAAGGAATGTACACATACCAAGGAAAAAGCTTAAAGCCATGTTTTCTACGAAAACGACTTTAATAAATAAACTTATATAATGTTCCATAATGATCCCTAGTCCTTCTCAACCTGTTCAGGCTTGTACTGGCGAATAGCCCAGATAATCAAACCAATCACGAAGAATGAACTAAATGGTAGTACTAACAAACCATTCGCCTGATACCAACCGCCATCACGAAGTAGTGGCATTATTTGAACATCAAATAACGAACCTTTACTCAGTAGTTCGCGGAAAAAAGCAACTGCCATTAACATTGCGCCATAACCAATACCGTTACCGATACCGTCAAGGAAACTCATTAATGGTGGCTCTTTCATCGCGTATGCTTCGGCACGACCCATCACGATACAGTTGGTAATAATTAAACCAACAAATACCGAAAGCTCTTTAGACATCTGATAAGCAAATGCTTTCAAACATTGATCAACCAAGATTACCAATGATGCAATAATTGCCATTTGAACAATGATTCGGACCGCATTAGGTATTTGGTTACGGATCATTGAGATGAACAAGCTTGAAAAGGCGGTAACTAGTGTTACAGCAATGGTCATGATCAACGCTTTTTGCATTGAACCTGTCACTGCTAACGCAGAACAAATACCAAGGACCTGCAGACCTATTGGATTATTATCCAAAATTGGTCCAAACAGTACCTTCTTCATTTCTTTAGTGTCAGCCATAATTATAGACCTCCATTTTTATACTTAGCGATGAAAGGACCGAAGCCTTCTTCACCAAGCCAGAACTTAAAGGTATTCTCTACGCCTTTACCGGTTAGGGTTGCGCCAGAAAGTGCATCGATACCGTGGATGTCGCCAGCTTTAGCGCCACCTTTAACAATTTTAATTGCGATGTCACCATTGCTATTAAATAGCTGCTTACCAGCCCATTGTTTTTTCCACTTAGGATTTTCAACTTCACCACCAAGACCCGGAGTTTCACCCTGATCATAGTAAATAACACTTTTAACAGTGTTAAGGTCAGTTTCTAAGCCGACGAATGCATACATCATTGACCATAAGCCACTTCCGCGCACTTCTAGGATAACCGTGTCAGTCTTGCCCGAGTCATCTTTAACCAGATAAACGATAGTGCGGTTAGAACGTCGGTTAATCTTAGCAACGTCGTCACTTGGAGTAATGCTGTTAGCTTTATTTAATGCATAGATGCGTTGATCGAAAGTTTCAGGATTACCCTCAACGAAATCACCAGTAGTAAAGTCGAGTAACTTAGCTTCAACGTATTTAGTATAAGTAGCAACAATCTCAACTTTAGTCATCGAAGATTCAAGCAGACCAGATGCTTCTAATATTCTAGTTTGCTTATCCAGTGCTTTGTTCTCAAGTTGCATCGGTCTAAGACCAACTGCAGCGCCAGCAACAATCACAGAACAAACTAGACAGGTAATTAATACAAAGATTAATGTTCTGCCAAAAGAGTCTTTATTACCCATGACGAGCAGCCCTCCGCTTGATATTTGATTGAACAACGAAGTAATCAAATAACGGTGCAAATAAGTTAGCAAACAAGATTGCTAGCATCATCCCTTCAGGGAATGCTGGGTTAACAACACGGATCATTACGACCATCGCGCCAATTAACACGCCAAATGCCCAACGACCTTGGTTGGTAAACGATGCTGATACTGGGTCAGTTGCCATAAAGATCATACCGAAGGCAAAACCACCGGTGACTAAATGCCAGGTCCAATCCATGTGCATCATTGGAGTAGAAGTTTCAGTTGCAATCGCATTAAACAATAAGCTTGTTGCGAGCATACCAAAGAATACACCCAAGATAATACGCCACGATGCAATGCGTTGGTACACAATAAATGCGCCACCAATTAAGATTGCTAAGGTCGATACTTCACCCATAGAACCTTGCATTTTACCTAAGAAAGCGTCCATCCAAGTCATGGTACCTTCAAGTGCACTCATGCCTTCGTTAGCGACTAGGCTAAGAGCCGTTGCGCCAGAGAAACCATCGATTGCAGTCCAAACAGCATCACCAGAGATATCAGGTGCGTAAGCAAAGAATAAGAACGCACGACCCGCTAATGCTGGGTTTAGGAAGTTCTTACCAGTACCACCAAATACTTCTTTAGCGATTACTACGCCAAACGAAATACCGATAGCCACTTGCCATAATGGAATTGTTGCCGGCAGGATAAGTGCAAACAGGATTGAAGTAACGAAGAAACCTTCGTTAATTTCATGACCACGCACCATCGCAAACAGTACTTCCCAGAAACCACCAACGATAAATGCCGTGGCGTAGATCGGTAGGAAGAACATTGCTCCATAAAGCATTAAGGTGCCACAACCAGCGTCAGCGCCTAATACACCACCAAGTAGGGTAAACAAACTTTCTTGCCAACCTTCACCAAGTGCCATACCAGCAATTACAGCTTCGTTAGCTTGCAGACCGATGTTGTACATGCCCCAGAACATTGCAGGGAATACAGCAAGCCATACCATGATCATGATTCGTTTTAATTCAATACCATCACGAACGTGGGTTTTACCTTTGTTGACAAAACCAGTGGTATAAAAAATGGTCGCTGCTGCTTCGTAAAGCGCATACCATTTTTCGTACTTACCGCCTTTCTCAAAATTCGGCTCGATACTCTCGAGATAATTTTTTAAGCCCATCTGCTTAACCTTCCTTCTCAATAGTCGTCAGACTGTCACGCAGGATTTGACCGAAGTCATACTTACCCGGACAGACGAAGGTACATAGTGCTAAATCTTCTTCATCTAGCTCTAAACAACCCAAGGTTTGTGCACCATCTAAATCACCAGCACATAAATCGCGCAGTAACATTGTTGGTAACAAATCTAATGGCATTACACGCTCATAGCTGCCAATTGGCACCATGGCACGGTCACTACCGTTAGTGGTTGTTGTAAGATTAAGCAAACGTTTTGGGGTTAAATGAGAAATGTATGAACGTGTTACAGAAACAACGTCTCGTCCAGCTTTCATCCAACCGAAAAGCGCTTTTTCACGGTCTTCACTAAGTACGCTGACTTGATTGGCATAACGACCAATATAGGCAACTTCACCGCTCGCCGTAGTACCTTGCAGTACTGAGCCTGAAATAACTCGAGTCTCGCTAGTAATTAGCTCGCCCTTAGTTAATTCAATAGTGCTAGCACCAAGCTTAGTACGAACCAAGCGCGGTTTAACCACACCAGGACCGGCTAATGCAATAATACGGTCATTGTAAATTTCACCGGTGGTGAATAATTTACCGAACGCAATCACATCTTGATAACCTAGTGTCCATACAGTGCGCTTGGCACTTACTGGATGTAAGTTGTGAATATGGGTACCAACAAGGCCAGCAGGGTGTACTCCAGCAAACTCATGCTGCTCAACTGAGCTAACACTAGTTGTCGGGACATCTGTTCCAGCTTTTTTACCAACAAATACTTTACCAGTGGTTAAACGCGATAAAATCGTTAAACCATTAATAAAATCTTGTGGGTTTTCATCGATAATAACCATCGGATCGCCAGCTAATGGATTAGTATCCATTACCGAGACAAATATTGCCGAAGGAGTAGTATCAATCGCAGGTACTTTAGAGAAAGGACGCGTTCGTAAAGCTGTCCATTGTCCTGATTTCACTAGATTTTCAACGACTTTACTACGCTCTAATAGAGCCAGTTCAGTTGCTGGGTAGCTAGCGAAGGTTTCTTGTTCAGAACCCTTTACATCAATAACAATAGACAAAAATACTCTTTTTGCGCCACGGTTAATTTGGGATACGGCACCACTAGCTGAAGCAGTATATAAAACGCCAGGATTTTTCTTATCTTCGAAAATTACCTGACCTTTTTTGACCGTGTCACCGATACGAACTTTCATCGTAGGGCGCATGCCAAAGAACTCTTCACCTAAGGTAGCGACCTGTTTGATGGACGGACCATCATGGATTACTTGCTGGGGTGCTCCTGCGATAGGCAGGTCCAGACCTTTTTTTATTGTAATCATATTCACTTGCACTGGTTAGCGGAAAAGGGAATTAGCCGTTAGGCTCGACTGTTGCTTGCTATTTTTCACGTACTAAAACGATTTCAACCAAAAAACAGTTAAAATTTATCTTAATACAAACAGCGCTCAAATTTTTAGAATGACCATTCCATTGATATTTTTAGGCACCTATAAAATCAGCCACTCTAACTGGTGCCAAATTCTATCACTAAGTTGCCATTTACTGAACTGCAAATTAACTATTTCTGCTACGACTTTAGTGATTCAAAACAGTTTTGTAACTTATTTGGCAAAAAAACGCACAAACGCGGTCGTTTTTTAGCCATTGCGTTTGAATGATTCTTATTTAGAATCGATATTTATAACGTAAAGATACCGTGCGCTCATTGCCAGCTAGCAGCCCTGCTTGAAATGATGATTGGGCATAGACCTCGTCAGTAACATTGTTAATAGCCAGCGTGATCAGCCCAGCGTTTGAAACAGCATAACTTGCTTGGATGTTTAACAGGGCGACATCGTCTAAGATCGCATTAGCCTGATTAAAATTGGCGCCAGGACTGGTCCGTGCAACACCTCGATAGGTGGCTTGAGCACTGACTTTCCAGTTTCGCGCCCTTAATCCAATTTTAAAATACAAGTGATTATCCGGAATGTATGGTAAAAGGTCACCCCGATTTATTTGCCAGCCACCACTCGAGCGATTAAAATCCCGTTGGTATTGGCCATCATTGTGGGTGAAAGCCAATTCTATTGGCAGCTCAAAATTGCTAACCTGCCACACCGTACTTAGCTTAATTTCAGCACCTTTAACATTAGCCTCACCGACATTAATTGAGCTGTTATCACAGTCAGTTTCGCCCAAGCAATTACCCTGTAAATGATCAAAGTCATTGTTAAACAAACTGATACTAAGGTGTACATTATCAGAGGTATATTCAACAGTTGCCCGAGTGATCAAACTTTGTTGCGCTAGTGATTTTTCGTAATATGTATGGATGATGGCATGCGATATTTATAATGCTCTTGCCGTGGCTATACCCCTTTGGTACCATTTTTTGAATAAACACCTTTAAACAAACCTCGAGCGCTAACAAAACTGTTTAAGATTAAGTTAAGATAGCTATATTAATTTAATCTTAATTCAAAGCAGATGGCACTCATGAAAAAAATCGCAATAGTTACAGGTGGCTCTAACGGCATTGGTTTGGCGATAATCGAAAATTTAATCGCGCAAAATTATCTTGTTTATAATTTGGATCTGACCATCGGTAAGCTAGGGCAATTTATCGAGTGTGATGTCAGTAACTTTAATCAATTAACCCAAGCTATCGAGCAAATCATTACTACCGAGCAACAAATCGACTGTTTGATCTGTAATGCGGGAGTGCACTTTTCAGGCTCAATCGAACATACCAGTGAAGACGATCTTGACCGGATCTTTGCGATTAACGTTAAAGGTGCCTTTGCCGCGATAAAAGCATCGCTACCAATCATGAAACAACAACAGCACGGGGCCATTGTTATTGTTGCATCTGATCAAGCACTAATTGCTAAGGGTAATTCATTTGCCTATAACTTAAGTAAGCATGCTTTAGCGTCCATCGCTAAAACTACCGCTATTGATTATGCCAAATTTAATATCAGGGCTAACGCTGTGTGCCCAGGCACCATTGAGACACCACTGTATCACCAAGCAATTGATAAATACTGTCAACAATCAGGTGCTGACAAGGCACAAGTTCATCAAGAAGAAGCCGCGTTACAACCGTTAGGTCGCTTAGGCAAAGCTGAAGAGGTTGCAGAATTAGTCAGCTTTTTGGTCAGCGATAAGGCCAGCTTTATCACGGGTAGTCTTCAAGTTATTGATGGTGGCTATACAGCACAGTAAAATATGCCAATGAAAATAATAGATCCTCACCTCCACTTATTTGATTTCTCCCAAGGGCAATATGGCTGGCTTAAGCCTGAGTGCGCTCCTTTTTGGCCAGATAAGCACGTGATAGCTCGAAATTTTTCGACCGCCGATTTAACCTTGTCACCAGAGTTTGAATTAGCGGGTTTTGTTCATATTGAGGCGGGGTTTAATAATGAGCAGCCATGGCAAGAATTGGCTTGGCTAGAGCGCTGTGTTAAACAACCGTTTCGAACGATAGGATCTGTCGATCTAACCGCTAGTACCAGCAAATTCATTGAACAACTCAATCAACTAGCTCAATTTAAGTCATTAGTTGGGGTTAGGCATATATTAGATCAACAGGCATCGGCATTATTATCCTCGCCCCAAGTCATTACTAACCTCGCCTATATTACCAGCCAAGACTTGATTTTTGAGGCACAACTCGATGGCTCTGATACGCTGGGTATGGCGAAATTATTGGTGATAGCCCAACAGTTTCCCGACCTCACAATCATTATAAATCACGCGGCATTTACGCCAATTAATCTAGCTGATTATCAGATTTGGCAACACAACATCAAAGCATTGTCACCAGCTAACAATATTTACATTAAAGCGTCTGGCTGGGAAATGGTTGATCGTCAGGTTGAAAATAGCGTTGTTGCATCTGCTATCACATTTCTGCTTGAGCAGTTTGGGGTCGAACGGGTCATGCTCGCGAGCAATTTCCCCTTGTGTTTATTTAGTAAAAGTTATCAACAAGTTTGGGACTTTTACACCAGCTTAAGTCAATCAGACGATATTACTAACGCCATAACCTACCAAAACGCTGCTATTATCTATCGATTTTGACGGTTTTGACAACAGCAGCGTTCGGTTACTTAATCACCAACCGCGGTGAGCGCATCACTATCTCGTCATTGAGTTCGATCCCAATGCCTGGCGCTTCTGAGACCTCGAAAAAACCATCCTTAGGCTGAGGATCTTGCAAGCACAACTCTCTATTCCATGACTTGATGGCATAAGTGTGGTGCTCGTGAATTAAAAAGTTTGGAATGGCAGTTTCTAAGTGTAATGCAGCAGCAGTTGCCACCGGACCACCACAAACATGCGCCTGAATTCGAATGTCGAAAATATCAGCGTAATCGCAGACTTTTTTGGTTTCCGTAAAACCACCACATAATCCGATATCAGGCTGTAGCACATCGATACTCTGATCTTCGAAATAGGGCCGAACACCCCATCGATTATACAAACGTTCGCCGCCAGCAATCGGCACCTTAATTTTGTCGGCAACTTTACGGTGCAATGAGTGATTAAGATAATTGACCGGTTCTTCATAGAACATACAGTCAAATTCTTCGGCGATTTCCCCCAACTGAATAGCGGTTGTTACGCCAGGTAGACTATGGCATTCGAAGATAATATCGACTTCATCACCAACGGCTTCACGAATCGCCTGCATTCGCGCTCGATACAATTTCATTTCGCGGCGCGATATAATATTGGTGCGATCGTAATAGGTATTACCGTCTTTGTCATACATGATCGGATCAACTTTTACCGCATCATATCCTTGGGCGATTGCTTTAAGTGCTGCTTGGGCATACTCATCGGGGTGTGCTAATGCTTTGAATTTTTCATCCCAGTCAAACTGAAGTTGCGACGCGTAAGTGCGTAATTTTGCATTAACCTTACCCCCGAGTAATTGATAAACAGGGACATTCAGGGCTTTGCCCTTAATATCCCATAACGCGGTATCGATGGCTGACATCGCAGCATAAACTACAGGCCCACCACCTAAGCCCCAAAAACTTTCACGAAGCATTCTTGACCATAACATTTCCGTTTGAAACGGATCATGGCCAATTAAAAATGCCTGCGCCATTTCTTTCACCATATGAGCGGCGGCGCTGTGGCCTAAATCATAAGCCAAACCAGCCTCGCCAACACCACTGACCCCTTCATCGGTGTGGATCCTAACAAACACAGGGTTCCAGCCAGCACGCTCGGGACATTCAATATCAAAGACTTCTATCGACACAACTTTCATGTTTTTTCCTTTGTTAGTCAGTAAAACTAGGATCTAATTTATAAGCTTTTCGCAGCATTGCTGGCCAAGTAACTTGCCCGCCAGTCGAGCCCGTGTGTACAACATTAGCCTGGATAATAATATTATCGATAATTGGTTGCTCAACCTCGATCCCCCCCTGCCCAGAACTTTGAATCAACAATTGAATTTCACAGGCTCGTTGCAAGTCATACATGCGCATAAAGGCATCCCCAATGGTCTGCCCAACAGTTAATCCACCATGGTTAACTAACAACAAATGATTATTAGTCCCGAGATCTTGTTGTAATCGCTGTTTCTCAGCTTGATTAACGGCTAACCCTTCATACTGGTGATAACCAAGGGATGCCAGAGAAAACATCGAATACTGGCTATAAGGCAGTAAACCTTTCGGTTGGGTGGCGACAGCAATAGTGGCATTGGTGTGGAGGTGAATAACGCAATGCGCGTCATCTCTCACTTGATGCACTGCACTGTGAATAGTGAATCCAGCGGGATTAATTTTAAACGGCGTGTCATCTAAGATATTACCAGTCAAGTCAACTTTAACTAAATTAGACGCTGTTACCTCGTCAAAACCAAGGCCAAATGCATTGACTAAATAAGTATCGGTGCCAGGTAATCGTGCGGACAAGTGAGTGTAAATGAGGTCATCCCAACCAAAGTGACAGATCAACCGATAACAAGCGGCTAAATCAACTCTAATTTGCCATTCGGACTCGCTAACCTTAGATTTCAAATCTAATTTTGGCAATTGATACACGATAACCTCATTAATTAATTGTATTAATTATAAAGTTATCATAACTACTGACCATTAATAGTTCATTTATCGCACGACTTAAAGAACATAAAGCTATATCAAATAGCAAAAAAGCGATTGAATCGCAGCCACTCGTATAAATAACCACCGAATCGATCAATGATTGTTGGATATTTATATTATCTCAAATATCAATTGATCCGCATCAAAGTCCCGAGCATCGAGTTTGTTTTATCATAAGTTAATCAAGATAATCCATAGGAACCATTATGCGTTTAAATAAAGTTTCAACCCTAATAGCAACCGCTGTACTAGCGACATTATCAGCAGCCCCAGCACTAGCAAATCAAGCGGGTGACATCGTGGTACGTGCCGGTTTAACTAAAATAAACCCTAGCAGCGAACAATCGACCATTTATGCGTTAAACAAAACTGTAGATTTAGGTGCTGGTGCCATCACCGCCTCAACTGAAGACGATAGCCAACTAGGACTTAACTTCGTTTACTTTGTAACAGACAACTTAGCGATTGAGTTATTAGCTGCCACGCCATTTAGCCATGACATTACTGTTAATACTGGTGCTGGTGCCGTTAATCTTGGTGAAACAAAGCACTTACCGCCAACCCTAAGTGCGCTGTACTATTTCAATGATGCTACCGCTAAGTTTCAGCCATATATCGGATTAGGCATCAACTACACCGTATTCTTTGAAGAAAAGTTCAACCCTGCATTAACGGGTGATTCCTCACCTGAGATCGTTAAGTTGGGTGGCGAAGATTTTGGTCCAGCGCCAATTAACTTAACTAACTTAAAACTGAAAAACTCATGGGGATTAAGTGCCCAAGTTGGTGCCGATTATAAGCTTAATGACCAATGGCTAGTTAATGCCTCGGCACGCTACATTGACATCGATACCACGGCGACATTTAACGCTGTTAATGACGAAGTAACAGGACAGGTTGACGTTAGCATCGACCCTTGGGTTTACACGATTTCATTTGGTTACACTTTCTAAAGTACTCACAATTAAGTTTTTAGTGACAAAAGCGCCGAAATGGCGCTTTTTTATTGTGGTAAATTCACTGAGGGCGTTACAATAGCGCTAATTATTCCAAGGCAGCGACTCTCCCAATGAACACATTATTTGAAGTTAACACTCTAGATCTAACACTTGAGCGCTTTCCGTGCTCAAACGATGAAAACCTCCAAGCTTGGGACAGTGCCGACCAGTATGTGCTAGAGCATA
This sequence comes from Gammaproteobacteria bacterium, assembly GCA_013214885.1. GTDB lineage: Bacteria > Pseudomonadota > Gammaproteobacteria > Enterobacterales > Psychrobiaceae > Psychrobium. The sequence continues at coordinate 10,197 of JABSRS010000006.1, read as the reverse complement.
TTGAACAGCTCGCTGATAAGCCAAATAATATATTAATCATCAATGATACTTTTGGTGCATTAGTCTGTGGCTTAGCCCAATACGATATTACGGCACAATCGGACTCATACATTGCAAAGCAAGCTTATTTCTACAATATCGAACGCAATAACCTCACGAGCTCTTACCAATACATTAACCAACTGCATCAAGTGACCACGCCACCTGATTTAGTGGTGTTAAAATTGCCAAAAAGTAACACCATGCTGATTGAACAGCTAACCCAACTGGCCAATGTTATTGCACCCTCGACTACCGTGATCGGTTTAGCTAAAGCCAAAGACATTCGCACTTCAACCTTGGCCTTATTTGAAAAGTACCTTGGCACCACCACCACATCACTCGCCAAGAAAAAATCACGGCTGATTTTTTGCCAACCACAAGCGGATAAACTCAATAAAAACTTAACCACCCAGATAAAGAAATGGTCAATCAATAAGCCAGCACTATCGATTAGTAATTTACCTGGTGTTTTTGCCAATACCAGTTTAGATATTGGTGCCCAATTGATGATCGAGAATATTCCACAAAACATTGGCTACGCCAGTGTGATCGATTTGGGATGTGGTAATGGTGTGCTCGGTTTAGCAGCAGCAGCAATGAACCCTGATGCGCAGGTGACTTTTAGTGATGAGTCATTTATGGCGGTTGAAAGTGCACGCTTAAATGTTGGTAACAATATTGAGCAGCCACAGCGCTGTGATTTTATGTGGAATGACTGTTTAACTGATATCGAGTTTGACTCAGTTGACTGGATCATCTGTAATCCCCCTTTCCACCAATTACAAACAATTACCGACCATATTGCGTGGCAAATGTTTAACGATGCTTATCGCGTACTTAAACGCGGTGGCACCCTGAGAATTGTTGGCAACCGTCATCTTGGCTACCACATCAAACTGCAACGCATTTTTGATAATTGCACCACCGTGGCTTCTAATGGCAAATTTGTCATCTTAGAAGCGGTAAGACGTTAACCCTTAATTAGGAAAATAATAATGCGCCCTTTCGTTTTTTTGTTACTTACTTTAATGCTTAGTGCTTGTGCTAAACCGCCAGCACAAGTCATATTGTCACCGACCATGATTCAACCGACAATAATCCAAAAAAACCAAGGGTCATTTGACTTGCAAGTCGTTGACAATCGTAACTATCGTCATATTTTACAAATGAACAATGGCGCTACACAACAGAGCTTAGTTAATGCTAACCAGCAGCCGACACAGCTGGTTAGTGAAGCGTTAAAACAAAGTTTTAGCCATCAAGGTTATGATTTTTCGCCGACGGCTACGGTGGTAATGACGGTAGAAATAGAGCAAATGTTGATCACCCTCAATCAACAAAGCATTAAATACGATGCCAACAACAATATTGTGTTAAATATAATTATCGGCAATAACAATAAAACGCTGACCAAGAAATTCAACATTAGCGGACAATCTTACGGTCCATTTTCGGCTGATGTTGCGGTACTAGAACGGATATTTAACCAACAACTCGGTGAACTAATTAGCAAAATTGCTGCTGATGACGAAGTTCACCAATTTTTGAAAGTTCAATAGGGATCAGCATGAAAAGCTTAATGTTAACTTTATTATTATTGGCCACCAATCAAGTATTTGCGTTAGGCGAAGCTATTCAACCCGCGAATTCTTTTCCACAGGTTAAGTTAATAACGAGCATGGGCGATATAGTGATCGAGCTAGAACGTCGCCGTGCACCGTTAACGGTTAACAAATTTTTATATTTAACTCAGCAAAAAGAATATGACAACACAATTTTTCACCGAATCATTGCCAACTTTGTGGTTCAAGGTGGTGGTGTAACGCCGAATATGAAGCAGAAAAAACCTGACAATCAAATACCTAATGAGTCAGGTAATGGCTTAACCAATGACTATGGCACGATTGCAATGGCGAGAGAAACTTACCCTCACTCGGCCTCAAGACAGTTTTTTTTCAACCTCAACCCAGACGGCAATAATAATTTAAATCCCAATTCTCGTCGCTGGGGCTATACTGTATTTGGTAGTGTAGTCGAAGGGATCGAAGTTTTAGAAAAAATGTCAAAAACTCATACAGGCACAGACCAACGCTTAGGTTGGAATGATGTTCCTTTGACGCCTATCTATTTAAAAAAAGCGATTATCCTACCGCAGTTTTAATAGCATAATGAGTGAATAACAAGGAGATACGTAACATTGAGTATTTACATCATGAACATAGAAATTTTCATTGAGCAAAAGGCCAAACAGTTAGCATTTTATGCCAATCAACTGCTGGCACAAAAGGTTCCATTTAGCGAAGTTAAAATCTTTGTATGGGACATTCTTGAAGAATGGAATAAACTTGATATTGATGACTCACAACTAAGTGACTACGAACAGGTATTCTGGCATTTAGTTTATTTATTACAATGTTGGCCCGAAGAAAAGCTAGGCGATGAGCCAAGTTACGATATTTCATTAAACCACTGTTGTGATTTTCTAACCTACAAAACCAATAAATTGCCAGCTAAGTGCATTGGGGTAAGACCCTAGTAACAAAACAGGTCGATGGTGCAGTTCGACCTTAATTTATAGCTATAGTGCTTTAATAGTTCCTCGCTGCCTTGTCATGCCACGGTGCCACTTTAAACAACATCAACATACCAGGCACAGCCAACGCCACACACAAAAAGTAAAAACCGGTCCAACCTATTAGCTCAACAATAAAACCACTCCTAGCGCTCGCAAATGTTCGAGGCAAAGACGTTAATGCGGTAAATAATGCTATTTGAGTTGCTGCGAACGTCGGGTTAGCATTTTTAGCAATAAATGCAGTAAATGCTGCAGTCCCTAAACCAACCCCTAAATACTCAAAGCCCATGACAATCGCCAATGCGTAATTGTTATTACCAATTTCGGCTAACGCCGCAAAACCTAAGATACTAACGATTTGGACCGCGCCGAATAACCAAAGCGCGCGATTAATGCTGAGCTTTAACATCACTAGCCCACCAACAGCCAAACCGACCATAGTGGCGATTAAACCCGACGACTTTGCAATCACCCCAATCTCAGTCATTGAAAAGCCCAAATCAATAAAAAATGGGGTTTGCAAGGCTGTCGCCATGCTATCGCCTAACTTATACAAAAACAGAAAGGTCAGCATGTACAATCCCGCCTTAAGACCGCGACGGTTAATGAATTCTTTAAAGGGTAATACCACCGCCTCTTGGATCGTTTTAGGGGGATTTTTTTCGAGCCGAGCTTCACTGATCGCTAAGGTTAAGCCAACACCAACGAGCATAAAAGCTGCAACTATTATGAATACTGATTGCCAAGGTAGGTGATCGGCTAAGATTAATCCTAAAGAGCCAGGAATTAGCCCAGCAAAACGATAGGCTTGCACGTGGAGAGAGTTACCTAAGCCTAATTCTTGATCAGGCAACAACTCTCGTCGATAAGCATCAAGTACAATATCTTGGCTGGCACTAAAAAAAGCAACGGCTACGGCTAAATATGCCACAGACAAAATCGACATCTCAGGATCAATAAAGCCAAAACCAGCAATAGCGCACAGCAGGCCGATTTGAGTGACTAGCATCCAACCTCGACGCCGGCCCAAAAACGGCATCGAAAATCGATCCATTAATGGTGACCACAAGAACTTCCACACATAAGGAATGCCAATCAAAGAAAACAGGCCAATTTCAGCTAAACTTACCCCTTCCGAGCGTAACCAACCAGGCACCAGCTGAATCAGTACAAACAAAGGTAAACCTGAACTAAAACCAGTAAACAAACAAATTAGCATCCGGCGATTGAAAATCGCCTCTTTAACCGACAGTGTAGTCATCAAAAAACCAAGAAAAGACTTAAAAGAACCTAGAGGCTATCAAAAAAAGTGGTTAAACAGAAGAAATTACACCAGTTTTAATCACAAAGATGCCTAACATCGTCACTCCTTGCCATCCATGGCACCGTGACATACCGTTCATCCTGAACATCGTCACTCCTTGCCATCCATGGCACCGTGACATACCGTTCATCCTGAACATAAAAGCTCCGCTAATGAGCTTGTTATAAGTTCATCAATCGGAGCTTAATTAAATCGTCAAAATGACGGTTTAGCTATTGAGGGTTGATCGCGTTTATTTAGTCACGAAAGTTATCGAACTGGAACGGTTGCTCATCGTCTTGTTGACGCACTAAAGCCATCACCGCTTGCAGGTCATCACGCTTTTTACCCGTAATTCTAATTTTTTCACCTTGGACCGCCGCTTGGACCTTAATTTTAGAATTTTTAATCTCTTTGACTAATTTTTTGGCCACCAAAGGATCAATGCCCTGCTTAAACTTAACGTTGCTGGTAAACGTTTTACCGGTATGGATCGGCTTCTCATCAACGTCCATCGATTTAGTGTCGACATTACGACGCACCAAGTTACCACGTAAAATATCAAGCATTTGATCGATTTGAAAATCATCTTCCGCTTTTAATACTACTTGCTCGCCACTTAATTCAAAGCTGGCAACTTTGCCACGAAAATCAAAACGAGTAGCTAATTCACGCGTTGAGTTTTCAACGGCGTTGCGAACTTCAGGGAGTTCAATTTCAGAGATAATATCAAACGAAGGCATAGTAATAATTCCAATCAAAAATTTAGCTTATACTAGCATTTTTTAACTATGACACCAACGTAGAGATGTAACGGTTAAAACGCTGGCGGTTGATTTAGATTGGGTTGAGTGACTAAATAAATAGGATCTAACAGTTTATGCTCGACCAACCACGCAATAGCTTGTTCTTCGGTGTCGCTCATGATGGTATTTAGCCCATAATCATCAGCGACAAAAGAGCGAATACGCCAGCGTTTAAGATTACTTTTAGGCAATATAATCGCTTGATGCTTTAAGCCCGATGAAATGCATTGCTTATGATGTTGATAGAATTGATCGCACGCTTGCTCAGAGCTTAAACACCAATGGCGCAAATCGGCCAGCATCGCCCACTCTTGTTGCAGGTCATCCTTAATACATTGATTGCATAACTGGCAAAACGCAATAGTCGTGGCAAGATCCCATGAATGGAGCATGGTTACCCGTAATAATTTAGCATCTCCGTCAATGTGATAAAAACATGATTCGATTTTCATAGGAACTCTGTGGTAGATTAACTACAATATAAAGCCCACCGAAATAGACATTCAGTATTAATAGATTTTAGTCGTTGTTTGTTTTTTATCCAGTCGTAAGCACACTTAATTTAAGAAAATTATCATGACCCTCATTAACTCTCTGTGGAATAATAAGAAATTTTTTAGCTTTATCTTCTATACTGCTTTAATTGTCTGTTGTTATTTATTTTTCAGCCAGCCAGCCTTTAATATTGATGTCGCTCATAGTGATAAATACGGCCATATCATGGTGTTTTTTACTCTGGCGATGCTATTGAACCGGTTTTCAGCACTAAGAATTAAACTTCAAATTCTACTATTAACGGGTTTTGGTATTAGCGTTGAGATAGTACAAAGTTTTATCCCGTATCGTTCGGGCAGTGTTGATGATGTGGTGGCTGATATCCTGGGTTTATTACTATTTTATGGTCTATTAAAACTTATTGAGCATTTTAGTGCCACCAATAAGCATGATTAAACATGTGACAATCATTGGTCAGGGGGCTATTGGCACACTGTGGGCTTATTATTTATCACGGGCAGGTTTTAAGGTAACCCTGGTTGGGCGGAAATCGTTAGCCAGCGTGCTCGATTTACAGATCACTCTACCTAATAAACAGCAAGACACCATAGCCCTAGATTATTTGGCGGGGCAGTTACCCCTAGAAATTGACTTGGTCTTGGTCACCACCAAAGCGTATCAAGTCAATGATGCTTTAATTCCTTGGCTTGGTCAGTTGACTGCGGTGCCGATTGTTCTGATGCACAATGGTATGGGCAGTATTGATAAGTTACCACTGACCGAGGCTCACCAAATTTTAATCGCAACCACCAGTCATGGCGGATTAAAATTAGCCAATAATCAAGTAATTCATACTGGATTGGGGACCACGTCAATCGGTAGTTTTCAGGGGATATCTCATGCCGCTGGCCGGCATATCGCCAAGCGATTAAACCAAGCGTTACCTCAAGTTCAATACTGTGAAGACATTACAGCAGCACTTTGGACCAAGCTAGCCATTAATTGCGTCATTAACCCGCTAACTGCCGTCAATGAATGTCGCAACGGCCAATTATCGGCCCAGCAGTACCAGCCTGTTATTGATCGGGTTTGTGTCGAAATAAGCCAAGTTACCGCTCGCTTATCATTGAATTTATCCTATGACTATCTACGAGGTCTGGTCAATGAGGTGATTAACAACACTGCACAAAACTATTCATCGATGCATCAAGACATTGCCAATCAGCGTAAAACTGAGATTGATTTCATTACTGGGTATGTGATTGAGCAAGCACGGAGGTTGAATATTCAAGTGCCTGAGAATGAACTGTTATTATTAGAAATAAAGCGCCTTGAGCAAGGCTAACCGTGTGCAGAGCTGCACACGGTTGATTAAGTAATTACTTACGGTAAACTTTAATGTTTTTGAAGCCTTGGTCAATTAAGAATAAGGCTTGAAGCTTACTCATTACGCCACGATCACAATAGAACAGATAATTTTTGCTCTGATCTAAATCGCCAAACTTGGTCGCAAGTCGGTAAAATGGCATATGGATCACTTCAATACCGTCAACCACAAGTGGGTTGCTATCTTCTTCTTCAGGCGAACGAATATCGAGCAGAATGTCGTTGGCGTCAAAATCATTAACGGTTTCAACTTCGGTCACACTTTCCTCAGTTTCCTTAGCAATATCACGAATATCGATCATCACAGAGTCTTCGAGTGCTTGTTCTAATATCGAAAAATCGAAGTTGGCTTCTTCGGCCTCGATTTTTGACATCACCGCCTTAACGGTTGGTTTCTTTGAAATAACGCCACAGTATTCAGGCATCACTTCGGCAAATTGTTTGGTGCCAATTTTTGCTGAAATATCGATAATATCTTGCTTATCAAACGCAATTAACGGCCGCATAATCAGCATATCAACCGATTTATCGATAATGCTCAGGTTGGTTAGGGTTTGACTTGATACCTGCCCTAATGCTTCACCAGTCACCAAGGCTTGCACTTTCATTCTTTTGGCCACACGCTCAGCAGCGCGCATCATCATACGCTTAAGCACAACACCCATTTGGCCATTTTCTACTTTTTCTAAGATTTCACCAACCACCCCTTCAAAGGGTACGGTGATAAATTTAACTTTATGAGAAGCACTAAAACGATCCCATAAATAGTACGAGACTTGTTTAACTCCAATCTCATGCGCAGCGCCACCAAGGTTAAAGAAACAGAAATGGGTACGCGCCCCTTTTTTGATCATCATGTAACTAGAAACACCCGAGTCAAAACCACCCGACATTAACGATAGTACATCTTCTTGAGCAGGTAATGGGAAGCCACCTGTGCCCCAATATCGATTCGAAATAACGTACAGCTTGTCATCACGGACCTCTAATTTGACCGTGTGATCAGGCTTAGTTAATTTAACGCCATTGGATGGGTAGTTTTGGTTTAAGCCACCGCCAACGTAGCGTTCAACGTCATTCGAGGTAAAGTCGTGCTTACCACTACGCTTAACGCGAACACAAAAGGTTTTGCCTTCAATTGAAGCTGCAACAATCGGAGCGACTGTCTCGTAAATATTATGAACATCGGTAAATTCATGTTCAGGGACTTCAAGAAATTGGCCGATACCAGGAATACATTGGAGTGTATCAATTAAACGAGCACGGTTTTTATCTGAAGTGTCTTTGCTGGTTACTTCAATTTTATCCCAGTCTAAATAAACTGTTGATGTCTCATCAAAGCGACGCAACACGTTGCGAATATTCTGTTGTAGCAACTTACAAAAGCGCTTACGAACAGATTTACTTTTGATGGTAATTTCTGGATAAAACTTAACAATAAACTTCATGGTGGCTCGCTCAAAAATAATTAAGCGCGTAGTATACCCAAAGCTGACGGCGATAAGAAGTGTCCGAGTTCATTTTGTGAACTCGAACCTTAGGTTTTATTGGTCAGTAGCTGGCTCGATTAAGTCAAATGGATCGGCTTCTTTGGCCTTTCCCTGCATAATTGCTATTTCAACTCGGCGATTCCGTCGCTTAGCCTGAGCGTCTTTGCCAGTCCCTAGCGGCACAGTATCGGCCAAACCAACCACTTTTAAACGGGCTTGGTTAAAGCCTTTAACCTTAACTAACTCATGGGCTACCGCTACCGCGCGCTGACTCGACAAATCCCAGTTTGATTTATACAATTCTGAATGAATTTGTTCACTATCAGTATGGCCCGACACGGTAATTTCACCTGGGATATCAACCAGTAATTCACCAACCCGCGAAACAACTGGCTTAAAGCGCGGTTGCAAGTTAGATGAACCCGATGGGAAAGAGCCTTTCTCGCGGATCCTAATGATGATTTGTTGCCCTAATGACTCAATTTCAATCGCGCCATCTTCAATTTCTTTTTGCATTTTAGCCGCGATTTTTTTGAGTTGCTCATTAATTTCCTCTTGCGCTGCTTGCGCCTGAGCTTTTAATTCTTGATCGGATGCAGCCTTGGCCCCTCGCTGATCACCACGTTGCTGCTCTTTACCGCCAGAGTTTTCATCTTCACCCGCTTGGAAATCTAATTCGCGTTGGGTTATTTCAGCAGTCTGTTGGTTAATAATTTCAATCGGAGTCGGATCGGGACGGCCAGGTCTAAATTCTTGCGCAATGACGCTGGTACCTTTAGGGATATCTTTGACTTCAATTTTATTTTGAACGCCAAATGCGTACTTCATCGAACCCGCAATTTGCTTAAATTTAAGCACGTCCATTTCAGACATCGCTAGTAATAGCACGAAAAAGCACATTAATAGTGACATTAAATCAGCAAAGGTTCCCATCCAAGCAGGCAGTCCCTCAGGGGGACAGTCGGGACATTTAGGACATTCATCAGCCATGGTTAGTCCTCTGCGACCGGACGTTTACCTTCAGCAAGGTAATTCTGGAGCATTCCTTCAATAACGCGAGGGTTTTGACCATCTTGAATTGCTAATACCGAATCGAGAATTAAGGTTTGATTAAGTGCTTCTTCTTGAGCTCGTAAGGTAAGTTTGGCAGAGATCGGTAAAGCGATTAAGTTTGCCAGCATCGCGCCATACATCGTCGTTAATAAAGCAACGGCCATCGCTGGACCAATTGATTTTGGATCATCCATGTTTTGCAACATCGCCACTAGCCCAACTAAAGTACCAATCATCCCCATCGCGGGACCAACATCACCTAGTGCTTTAAAAATTCCAGAGCCAATTTTGTGGCGCTCAAGAGTTAAATCGATATCCTTGCCTAATGTTGCACGAACAACATCAGCCTCATGGCCATCAACGAGCATATCGATACCCTTTTGCATGAATTTGCTCGGAATTTCAGCTTCTTCTAAGGCTAAAAAACCACCTTTTCGGGCAGAGTCAGCAAGCTCAACAGCTTTCGCGATCAAGTCCTGAGGATCATCAAGCTTAAGCATAAATGCCTTACCCGCAATTTTACCCGCCCCAACGAACTGACCCATGCTATACATCATCATGACCACAAAAGGTGAGCCACAAAATACAATCAGCACAGATGGTATGTCGACAAACATTGAGAGTGGTCCCCCTTGTGTCATCGCCATCACGATCATGCCTATGGCACCGATCATCCCTATAAGTGTTGCTAAATCCACTACCTAACCCCTGTGAGTTTTCTAATCACGTAATAAAAAAAAATCAATAAAGAAGAAGTTATCATCTTTAATATTAAAAGTACTTATATTATTGTGTTATCGGTAAAATGTAACAATAATTTAGCTATTTTTTAATTTATTTATTCAAATAAAAATCTGGGTTGTGAATTGATTGACCCCTTAGGGTAACTGGGCTAAGGTGGCGCCAATTAGTTAAATTGGTAATTATGATGACTGGCAAAAAAACACCGCAACCAAGCTTTGAGTCAACTTTAGGCGATTTAGAGAAAATAGTAACGGCACTTGAGCAAGGTGATTTAGAATTAGATCAGGCACTTGCACATTTCGA
>JABSRS010000598.1 GCA_013214885.1 Gammaproteobacteria bacterium | reverse complement strand
GCAAGCACCGACAGCCGAACAAGAACCTGACTTAAGTGTACTCGATACGCTTGATGTTAAAGGCGACTTTTCACTGGCAGGTCTGAAAGCATCAGGGTTAACGATTGGCGAGATTAGCAGTCACATTATTGTGGCTAACGGTCGCGCGCAGATTGAACCAATGAAGATCAGCATGTATCAGGGCAATGTTGAAGTCACAGCAATGGTTGCTCATGCTAATGGTAAAAATCATTATAAAGTAACCAAGAAAATTAGCGGAGTTCAAATCCGTCCATTAATGAAAGATCTTGCTGATATGGATTTGGTGAGCGGTGCAACTAATCTTAATATTACCGCAAGTGGTCAAGGGCTTACTTTAACCAAGTTAAAATCGGCAATGACAGCTAAGGGCGATTTCAATATTAGCGACGGTTCGTTGTACGGCATTAACATTCCACAAAAAATTCGTTCGGCTAAAGCTACCTTAACAGGTAATTCAGTAAGCGACGATGAATCACAAAAAACTGACTTTACCTCACTGCTTGGTAAGTTTGATTTAGCTAAGGGTGTATTTAACAACAGTTCATTAACGATGGCATCGCCGTTAATTCGTTTAAACGGTGCGGGTACGGCTAACCTATTAACTGAAGTCCTTGATTACAAACTTGGCGTTACTTTAGTTGGATCGCTAGAAGGCCAAGGCACTGATGATTTAAGTGGCTTAAATATTCCACTTAAGGTAACTGGTAGTTTTAGTGATCCTAAGTTTGGTTTAGATACCAGCGGTGCGCTTAAAGCAAAGCTTGATCAAGAAAAAGACCAACTCAAGGACAAGCTTAAAGATAAGTTAAAAAACAAACTAGGTGGCCTGTTCGGTAACTAGTTACTGACAAAATTAGTTTATTGATAAAAAGCAGCATTTAGCTGCTTTTTTTTGTGTATTTTTGTGCTAAATTGACTCTTTTAGCCAGTATTTAACCAATAAAAATGAATAATAATTATCTACTTGCAATAGATTACGGCACTCAAAGCGTTAGAGCCTTAGTCTTTGATCATCACGGTCAACTCATTACTAAAGTCAGTCACAAAGTGACTTGTTATCACTCACCACATTTTGGTTGGGCCGAACAAGATCCAGACTATTGCTGGCAACAAGTTTGTCAGACTATTCAATTGTTGTGGCAAAAATCAAATATTTTACCCGCGCAAATTGCCGGTGTTGCGTTAACAACCCAGCGTAATTGTGTGGTTCATCTCGATGATACTAATCATGCTCTTCGCCCCGCAATTATGTGGCCTGATAGCCGCAGAGCAACCAATGTGCCACTGCTTAGTCCACGATGGCGCGCATCTTTTGTGATTGTCGGGATGACCAAGCGGATTAATTATTTTCAGCGCGAGTCTGAAATTAATTGGGTTAACGAAAACCAACCTGAAATTGCCCAAAGAACCACTAAAATTTGTTTTTTGTCGGGCTATTTGAATTACAAGCTAACGGGGCAGTTAAAAGACAGTATTGCTTCGCAAGTGGGTTATATTCCATTTGATTACAAA
>JABSRS010000597.1 GCA_013214885.1 Gammaproteobacteria bacterium | reverse complement strand
GATGCGACAAAATCAAGCGCGGTTATTCGAATACTCTGGCATGCACTGCAAGACGGACAATGAGGGCGGTAAACATCATTGCCACTGCGACGAAACCCACGTTCCATTAAGTGTTGATAAAAATTGCCATCGATTGGTTGCTCGCTCTGCACAAAAATAAGTTGCTCGGTTTTATCGGGCAAGTAACTGCAATCAAATTGTTGAGTGATTGCTAAGGGCAGATGGGTTAGCTTAGTCATATCAAACGTCGTTACTCATAAGTTTTATACTCCAGTCTATTAACTCTAATTTACCGCTTGGCTTGACTAAGAGCAACTTTAAAAACTGATTGCGGTTAAGGGTGACGGCCCCCAACGATGCCAGATGATCGTTAGGTATTTGGCAGTCAATGATTTCGATCCCGTGTTGGGCGAGAAATTGGCTGAGATAATAAAGCGCAACTTTTGAGGCATTGCTGTGGCGTGAGAACATCGATTCACCGCAAAAAACATTATCGGTCATGACGCCATAGACCCCGCCAACTAATTGATCTCCCGACCAAACCTCAACTGAATGAGCACTACCTTGGTGATGTAAACGCTCATAGGCCGCGACAATATCATCATTAATCCATGTCTCTTTTTGGTAGGTTCGTGGTTGCTGACAACCAATGACAACATCTTTAAAACATTTGTTTAGGGTAACGTGGTAGCTTTTTTTTGCCAAAAATCGTCGAAAACTCTTGCTGACATGAAATTTGTGAGTAAAAATGACACAGCGAGGGTCTGGTGACCACCACATGATTGGTGAGTCGTCATTGTACCAAGGAAATATACCTTGCTGGTACGCATTGATTAAGCGATTAGTGCTAAGATCTCCCCCGATGGCTAATAAACCATTTGGCTCTAACAGCGCGTGTTTCGGATCGGGAAATGAAAGGTCACTGTCGTTTAATAAAGTGAGTGGTGCCATAAGGTGTCGTTATGTTGGATCTGATAATTTATTTTATACTAATTAATTAATTTTATTGGGTTATTTTCAAAGTCATTTGTCAACATTTGAAGTTGTATATGGAGAAAAAAATGAAATGGTTGATCGTGTGCTTAGGGATTTGTGGATTAACCCTAATACCAATCAAAGTGATGAGTGCTGAACAAACAATTAGCATCTCTAAAGTCGAGTCTGCGACCGTTTTTAATATCAGGCACCTGAGTGAACAAGATCTGATTAGAGATCAACGCCACCAATGGCGCTTGTTTGGTAAATCTTTACTTAGTGGAGTGCTAGGCTATCAATACGGTAAAGGGTCGGCTGTTGACGTTAAATTCGTCTTAGATTCGATTCTTTCGCATAACCAACAAATGAAAAGCAGTAATCTACTAGCGAGTGCTGAGAAAATTAGACTACTTGAAATGGTGGTAACACTGGCTAGCGGGGTCAGAAAAACCATTATACTGCCATTACAGAAAGATCAGGTGTATCGGTCTAACGATAAAATACGGTTAGTCCACTTTGAAACTGGCGTTTTTATTGACCGCGTTTTATAGATTTAATT
>JABSRS010000596.1 GCA_013214885.1 Gammaproteobacteria bacterium | reverse complement strand
AAGAGGGTTACTGTTGGAATAAGTTCAAATTAATTAAAAAAATAATAAAATAAATTTTTTATCCTTGCTCACATCAATCAACCCTCACTTAATTTATTCAAAATATATTGCGTTTAATCAGCTCAATGCCATTTTTGTCGACTTTAATGTTTTGTTCGATAGTCCCATGCAGTACACTATCGCATATTTATTGTAACGAGAATTCACCATGAGCAACAACGAAAAAGAGACAACCCACTTTGGCTATGAGCAAGTAGATGTCGACGACAAGGCTTCTAAGGTAGCAGAGGTGTTTCACTCGGTTGCTGCAAAATATGACATCATGAACGATATGATGTCTTTTGGTATTCATCGGCTGTGGAAGCGTTTTGCTATCGATTGCTCTGGGGTTCGTCCAGGTCAGAAGGTTCTTGATTTAGCAGGCGGCACTGGTGACTTAACCGCCAAGTTTTCTAAAATCGTCGGCAATACTGGCTTAGTGATTCTCGCTGATATTAATGATTCAATGCTTAAAGTTGGCCGCGACAAATTGCGCGATTTAGGCGTGGTTTCAAATGTTGAATATGTTCAAGCCAATGCTCAGGCACTACCTTTCCCAGAAAACACTTTCGATTTAATTACCATTGCTTTTGGTCTTCGTAATGTCACCGACAAAGATGAAGCTCTGCGCTCGATGTATCGTGTTCTAAAGCCTGGCGGCCGTTTACTAATATTAGAGTTTTCTAAGCCAAGTAATCAAATGCTCTCAAAAGCCTATGACATGTATAGTTTTAACTTATTACCAACCATGGGCAAACTTATCGCCAATGACAGTGAAAGCTATAAATATTTAGCAGAATCAATTCGGATGCACCCAAATCAAGAGACCTTAAAAGACATGATGGATACTGCAGGTTTTGAACAAACCCAGTATTACAATCTAACGGGCGGCATTGTTGCTTTACACCGTGGCTATAAGTTTTAAGGATTAACCAATGCCTTTCCCAAGCTTAGTCTGTGCACTCATTGAAACATCAATTAATCAACTGTTGACGCTAGACAATAGTGCTAAGCAGCGCCTTGAGCCATTGCAAGGCAAAGCGATCAAGCTGACATTACATCAGATTAATCAGCCGCTGTATTTTTTCTTTGGTTCACAAAGAGTTGAAATATTTGGTGACTACGAGGGCGAATTAGCCGTTGATTTAACGGTTTCTATTAGCGCCCTAGGTCAGTTACAAGATAATAGTGCGATTACCAAGCTAATTAAATCAGATCAATTAGTCATTGTCGGTGATATCAAGCTATTGCAACAATTTGGCGAGCTACTTACCCATTTAGATATTGATTGGGCTGAGCATCTATCACATTACACGGGTGATGTTATCGCTTACCACGCGATTGAAAATATCAAAACGATTGCCAGCAAATTGAGCTCGGCAAAAAACAACTCTAATAAACAAATGGCCGAGTATCTTACTCAAGAGCTGAAATTGGCCCCATCTAAACTAGAGTTTGTTCATTTTAGCGATCAAGTAGACAAACTTAACGCGCAACTTGATG
>JABSRS010000595.1 GCA_013214885.1 Gammaproteobacteria bacterium | reverse complement strand
CGGTAATAAATGTATTTGGTCTTGATTAGAAGGTGAAGATGGCTTAAATGATGATTTTGACGCGGATTAGTGGCCTGGTATCCTTTAATGTAGGCTATTTCGACCCTTCTCTATGTTATGGACAAGGTAATACATCTGCCACTGGCATTCACTTTATCTTTTCCTCCCAGGGTGAATTTATTCATCCCTTTGTTTACCGTAATATTACCAAACACAGGTTCAATCATCCCTATCGTTTACCCTGTATACCGAATAAGAAAGTGTCGTCGGCCAATGCTACTGTCGATCTTTATTCGCATTTTATCCGTATAAGATAGTTGATTCTCATCACTGATTGAAAATTGAACTTGCCGACCTTTGTCTTGTGGAGGCTTTTGCATGCACTGTCGCTGTAATGGGCATGTGTTGCAGTCTTTTAGGTGACCGCGAACCGAACGTATTTTTTACCGTTACTTTCAATGTTTTTACAGCTCAACCACATCGATTTACCCGCAGGACAACGGCATTGCATTTGCTCTTTATTAAAATGGAAGTCTTTTGAACTGAATAATATTGGCCTGCCTTTGCTGCGTTTTAATCGTCGTTTTTCTTTTTCGGTATGATATGTCTCGCTGGTTTTAAATAATGGATTTCGACTTCTAAATTTCGTGTCCGCAATGTAAGTGTCTAATCCAGTTGCTGCCATGAACTTAAGATTATGTTCACTGTGAAAACCACTGTCGGCCGTAAATGCAGCGGTTGAAAAGGTATCTGGCGTGCCAAGTTTAGTAAGCTGTTCTTCTAATTGTTTAACGGCTGGCACCAAGGTTTGTTGTTCTCCAACTGAGCCCCAAACTTCGGCTTGTAATATAATTTGATGCTTATCATCATTAATCGCAATCCCGTTATAGCCTTGGATTGTGCCTTTACTGGTGGTCATTTTTGCGCTGTCTGGATCAGTGATGTTGCTTTTTACTGGTGTGTTTCGACTGCCCATCTTCTCTTTATTGGATGCTAGGAATTTTTCAATCTTATCGGCACTTTTATCTAACTTGGCTTTCTGCTTTAAATCATGCTCAAGCTCTTCTTCATTTGAATTGTCACGGGCTTGATGTCTAGCTAAAATGCGTTTACTCGCACGTTTTAATTTTTCTTGTTTACGCCCAAGTTCCTCATGAGTACCGCTCCATTCCTTGCTAGCATTGGATTTTATCTTGCAACCATCGATGGCAAACATGTTGCGACCTATTAATCCTTCTTCATCGCAGATCATTAATATTTGGGTAAATAATGGTTCTATCTGATCTTTCATTCGTGAAACAAATGATGCAATTGAAGTCCAATGAGGCTGAGCATCTCCTGACAGGCTCATAAAAGTAATGTTAGTTTCACAGGCTTTAGCAATACGGCGGCTGGTGATTAACCCTCGTGAATATCCAAATAATATTATCTTCAACATCACAGATGGTGGGTAAGCCGCCGCCCCTTTTTCATCGTTTGAATACCACTTATCAAATCCTGACAAATCAAGTTTATTATCAATAATATGGGCTAAAGCATACTCAAATGT
>JABSRS010000594.1 GCA_013214885.1 Gammaproteobacteria bacterium | reverse complement strand
CATAAGGTGTCTTACGGGCAACGGGAAATTGAATTAACCTCAACCGAATTTGAGCTACTGTATTTTCTAGCGAAAAATCCTGGTCAGGTCTTTAGTCGTAGTCAGTTTATCGAAGTTGCTCGCTCGGCCCTTAAATATTGTCAGCACAGTGAACAAGAACTTAGCCTGGTTATCTTAGAATTTGATGACTTTAGCTTAGCTGATGACAAATATAGCTATGAATCTGTGTTGTGGGTCCTTAAACGTGCACTTGAATGTTGTGAGCTTAATATTCGCACCAACGATAAAATTGGTCGCCTGAGTGAAAATCAGTTTGCGATGGTACTACCTGGAACTGATATTGATGCAGCCTTTAAGATAGCTCAAAAATGCCAACAGCAAATCGCTGCTATTGAAACTGTGATGTCTGGGACTTGCTTTGATGTTGTTGTTAGTGCTGGGGTAACTAATACCGTACTTTCTGGATTTCATTTAGAAAAAATGCTTCACGATGTCGCGGTTGCGCTTAAAACGTCACGCCAAGAAGGCTCAGCTAAGGTGACAAAATTTAAATATAAGCACTAGTGCTATCTTTGCATTCCCCTTAAAGCGGGTTAATATTGAGATATTATTTTGGCGGTAGCATCAGTACCGCTTAGTCTCAATACCCGTTTGAAAGGATCGACATGATTAGTGCCACTACTGAGTATTTAAAAGATTACCAGCCTCCTGTTTTTCAAATTAGCGAAGTAAGCTTAACCTTTGAGTTGTCACCGCAACAGACCCGCGTAACAGCAATTAGTCAAGTGCAGCGCCACAGCACAGGCAATGATGCATTGGTGCTTAATGGTGAAGACCTCGTACTGGAATCTGTGGCTATCAATGGTCAAGTTCTCAGCGATGGTTTTTACACCATCAGTGATAACAACTTAACCATCGCCAGCTTGCCCGATCAATTCGAATTAACCATAGTTACCACTATCAATCCCTTAACCAATACCAAACTTGAAGGCTTGTACGTTTCTGACGGTGCTTTTTGCACCCAATGTGAAGCCCAGGGTTTTCGCCGTATTACCTATTATTTAGATCGCCCAGATGTGATGGCGGTATTTACCACTAAGGTTATTGCCGACAAAGCACAATATCCGTTTTTGTTATCCAATGGTAATAAGGTTGACAGTGGTGAGTTAAGCGACGGTCGTCATTTTTGTACTTGGCTAGATCCGTTTAAAAAGCCCGCTTATTTATTTGCGCTAGTCGCTGGCGATTTTGATTTATTGGAAGGGCAGTTTGTCACGAGTTCGGGCCGTGAAGTGTTATTACAGTTTTTTGTCGACAAGGGTAATAAGCATAAAGCTAAACACGCCTTGCAATCGTTAAAAAAAGCGATGAAATGGGATGAAGAGCGTTTTAACCTTGAATACGATTTAGATATTTATATGGTGGTCGCGGTCGATTTCTTCAACATGGGCGCGATGGAGAACAAAGGGCTGAATGTCTTCAACGACAAATATGTGCTCGCCGATCCCAACGTCGCCACCGACATGGACTATGCCTATGTCGAGGGCATCATCGCCC
>JABSRS010000593.1 GCA_013214885.1 Gammaproteobacteria bacterium | reverse complement strand
AAAGCCTGCACGAGTGAATATATAACTGAAGAGCCGGATGCGGTAGTTCCGCACGTCCGGATCTGTGTGGGGTCGGCTCAGTAATGGGTCGCTCCACCACGATTGACGAAAGGGTGTACTAAATTAACCCGTGTATTTTTTACGTGAGCACCTTGTTAGTTATCTTCTGAGCTAATGGAGCGAACAAGAATGAAATGATTCCTGCAGCCGGCCATGCTAACAGAAATGCATTTCTCCAGTGGCCTAGGAAGTTATCGCTTAAGCCCAAGTTTAGGTACGTAACCCAGAGAGTCATCAATGAAGACAGGATAAATGACATAATTAATGTGAATAAAATTTTGTGTTTCATGTTCTTACCTCATGTTTAGTTAACGAAACAAAGATATTAGATATCATAATTAAAATCTACGTATTATAATGGATGTATTGATACCATATATGGAATTAAAAATGCTTGATGATATCGCATTGTTCGTTACTATCGTTAAAGCGGGAAGCCTTAAAGCAGCTGCTAAGGTGGCAAATTTACCGCCGGCAACTGTTAGTAGACGTCTAAAAATCTTGGAACAGCAGTTATCTTGTCGCCTCATCCATCGAAATAGTCATCAGTTCACGGTGACCAATGAAGGGGCTGAACTCTATCAGCAAAGTGTATACTTGGTGGAATCAATAGGGGCACGTTTAGCCAGCTTCAGGTCTGAGATATCAGGAATAAGTGGGAATATTAAAGTATTAGCGCCGCTTAGTTTAACTGCAAGTACTCTTCAGCCCATATTTACAAGTTTTCTGAATCAGAATGTAGATATCGACTTACAATTACAGTTAAGTAACGAACTCACTAATTTTCTTGCTTCAGGGGCCGATTTCGCAATTCGTGTTGGATCTCAAGAAAACTCAGAATTGAGCCAAGTTAAGTTAGGTGAATTACAGACTTTGCTGGTTGCTTCTCCATGTTATGCAGCTAAAGTATCTGAACAGTTAACATCTCCTGAACATCTTGCGAGTTGTAAACTGATAGTTAGTAGTCCCGTTACCCATTGGAAACTTCAGTGCACAAATTCAGGAAATCAAGTAGAAGTCGTTCAAAGTAGCGTTAAAATAACCGCAAACGAACTAGGAATTTCAAAAAGCTTTGCTCTTGATGGTTTGGGTATTGCACTACTACCTATTACTGAGATTCAAGAAGAGTTAAAAAATGGTACGTTGGTTAATGTATTACCCACTTGGGAGGGTTATAAGCGTGAAATATTTGCTATTTGGTACCGCCGACAATTGTTAACCAATAGAGCATCTCAGCTTATTGATCATATTAAAAGTAAGTGTAAAGAACTACCACATCTAGGATAGAGTAAGTATCGTCATAACAATACGCCCTGAGGTGGACCGCTAGTAAAAATTAGCCATTTACTGCAAATTTTAACAGCGGTGATCCTCTACGCTTCAATGCATCTAAATACGTTGACTCATCGTATGGTGTATTTGTTTTCCAGCATCGAAATATTATCCTTATCCACTTAAACGCTAGTGATCTTATGATGCTGTTGTGCGGTTTTCCTTTACTTTTTTGTTGCTCATAA
>JABSRS010000592.1 GCA_013214885.1 Gammaproteobacteria bacterium | reverse complement strand
ATCATAACTAATGAGATATTTTGGTCGCCATTATTTAATGAGAACTCAGCAAATATTGCATCAAAAACCCGCCGATTAAACAACCCAGTCAAATGGTCGGTACTGGCTTGAGTTTTGGTGTTTTGTAATTCTATTTTTAGGGCGTCAATTTCTTTTTTTGCCGCTTCGATCTGCTGTTGAAACTGATCGTTATTATCGCAAATCGCTTGTGCGGAATCAGCTAACTCACGCAGCAGTGGATTAACATCACTGCCATTGAGTTGGTCGATCTTTGATTTTAAGGTATCTGAATGTCCAGCAGAACTTTGACTGGTTTGGTCTATTGTTTCTGATAAATCACCTACTAATTCAAACAAGGCCTGTTGCACGTTTTCGACTTTGCCTTGCTGGTCAAGTTTGATGATGTGATCAATAAATAATTGTTCACTGACAATTTGCGGGCAAGTACCAAAAGTTTTCAGCGTCTGTTCAAGTTCAATATTAAGCTTGGGATGAGTTTTAGAAAAATAGCTATACCACAGAGTATAGTTTAAAGGATTGGGAATGATTTGGTGCTTGATCATTTTTGGAATAGCCAGGCGTAAATATTGCGCCGCTTGTCCCGAGCTCTCTTGAAATTTCATTGCAATTACACTACAAATTAACTATTGATTTAGCTATATACTAATCGATTAGACAAAAATAAAAATAAGCCGATCGACTTAGAAAAATAATTTTTACAACCATATAGCATTACACCAATGAGCTAACCAAGATCTTTTCGATGTTTAAGTTTAAATGTAAATTTTTTGTAACAAAACACTAGACCATCGTCGAGTATTGGTCATTTAGACGACTGCTACCTTAACCCTGGCATTATGTTTAAAACCCTCACCGCACAAGGGAATAACTGTTTTTACTTCCTAATTTCAAACGCTTGTATCAATAATGCATAGACTAAGGTCTTGATTTAACTATGCCCCACCACTGCTAGATTAGTTAGCGTAACTCCAGAATAACTATAAAACACAGGGGGAAGTTAGATGAGTTTCGATTCAAAAGAACTAGCAGAGAAGTACTGGAAAGAGAACCTAAGCATCATGTTTAAGTTACTCGCCATTTGGTTTGTAGTCTCTTACGGCTGCGGCATCCTATTCATTGACGCGTTAAATACCATCACTTTTATGGGCTTTAAACTAGGTTTCTGGTTTGCTCAACAAGGTGCGATGTACGTCTTTATCGCTCTAATCTTCATCTACGTTAAAAAGATGAATGACTTAGACAAAAAATACAACGTAGAAGAATAAGGGGCATAAGATGGACGTACAAACTTTAACTTATATTATTGTCGGCGTAACCTTTGCGTTATACATCGGCATTGCAATTTGGGCACGCGCTGGCACCACCAAAGAATTTTATGTTGCTGGCGGCGGTGTTCACCCAGCATTAAACGGCATGGCGACCGCGGCAGACTGGATGAGTGCCGCGTCGTTCATTTCAATGGCAGGATTGATCGCGTTCCTCGGCTATGACGGCTCTGTCTACCTGATGGGCTGGACCGGCGGCTACGTGCTTCTGGCGCTCCTCTTGGCGCCGTAT
>JABSRS010000591.1 GCA_013214885.1 Gammaproteobacteria bacterium | reverse complement strand
GCAACATTTAAAGTAAGACCAGTATTTGATTGAGTTTTTTGTTCTGCCTTGGCAATCTGTTGCTGCAATTTGCTACTAAAGCGCGAGATATCACCAATTATTTTTAATTTCACGTTATTACGGTCAAGGCGTTTGACCTCTCGTGATAATACGGTGAAAAACAATTCCATTAGTAACGATACTTCAGATTCTGGACGCTGCCAGTTTTCACTACTGAAAGCGAAAAGAGTCAAGGCATCTAGTTTCAGCTCACTCGCCAATTGCACGGCTTCACGTACTTTGTCGACGCCAGCTTTGTGACCCATGACACGAAGTTTGCCTTGTCGCTGCGCCCATCGACCATTACCATCCATGATGATAGCAACATGACGTGGCAAATAATCGCTATTTACTAATTGATTTTTAAGATCCGCGATCATTAAGACTCCATCGACCAATAAACACAAACACCCCTAGGGTGTTTTATGCTAATTCGTAGTCAGTTACAAATTAATCCTGGTTAAGCTAAATAACTCAACACTGCTTTTATTAAACCCCAGTTGGTCTATTGACCAAAAACTGGAGCAATCATTAGCAAATTATACTTCCATTAATTCTTTTTCTTTTTCAGCCAACAAATCGTCCATTTGCTTAACAAATTTATTAGTTAGTTGCTGAATTTGCTCTTCGCCTTTACGCGCGTCATCTTCACCAACTTCTTTTTCTTTTTCTAAATCTTTGATGTCGCCATTAGCATCACGACGAACATTACGAATCGCAACACGAGCTTGCTCAGTCTCAGCGCGTACAACTTTGATCAGGTCTTTACGACGCTCTTCAGTTAACGGCGGCAGGGGAATACGAATTAACGCACCCGCTGAATTAGGGTTTAAACCAAGATCTGAGCTCATGATCGCTTTTTCGACAGCCGCAATCATCGTTGCATCAAATACCGTAATGGTTAGCGTACGGGCATCGCCAACACCAACATTACCAACTTGGTTAAGTGGCGTATCAGTACCATAATAAGGCACCATGATCGAGTCTAGTAAGCTTGGGTGTGCACGACCGGTACGAATTTTTTTCATTTGGTTTTTTAATGCTTCAACGCTTTTAGCCATGCGTGCTGATGCATCATCTTTAATTTCATTAATCACAATATTGTCCCGTTAATTTATTTCTTGGTTAATTATTTTGGTAGCGCACAAATTAAAGTACCGATTTCTTCGCCCATAATAACACTGCGTAAAGCACCTGGCTTGTTCATGTTAAATACTCGAATTGGCATTTTGTGATCTCGCGCTAAGGTAAATGCGCTTAAATCCATTACTTTAAGTTCTTTTTCAAGCACTGTAGCATAATCAATAACTTTATACATTTCAGCATCAGGGTTTTTCACTGGATCTTCAGAGAATACGCCATCGACCTTGGTCCCTTTTAATACCACATCGGCTTCGATTTCGATACCACGCAAACAAGCCGCTGAATCAGTGGTAAAGAATGGATTACCAGTACCAGCGGAGAAGATTACCACATCTCCCTGCCCTAAGTAACGCATTGCATGACGACGATCATAGTGATCCACCACGCCACTCATTGG
>JABSRS010000590.1 GCA_013214885.1 Gammaproteobacteria bacterium | reverse complement strand
AATCAATATCAAAGTCTTCGACATAGCCGCCCTTCGGTGCTTTTGGCAGTTGTAATGACGCCATGACTTGCTGACTTGTTTCAATGCCTTTCCAACGCTTGGTCGGTAACTCACGGAAGGTGTTGCCATTGTTGGTCAGTAAATTTTTAAATTCGCTTAAATTACTGGCATGTCCAAAGTGGGCATCCATCCCAATAATCGCTAGCGGCTCGGCAGGCTTAGCTTGTTCGAAGCTGGTTTGCAACTCGTTGGTTGCTTGTTGCAACACTAGGTGAGCGTTACTACCACCAAAACCAAATACGCTTACCCCAGCGGTTCGAGGCGTGCTGCTATTGGTTTTTGGCCAAGCGACCGTATCAATCGGCATTTGCGTGCCAGTAAAGTAACCGTTTTTAGACTGCAATGGCTCATTTAGATTAATCGTTGCAGGAATAACGCCTTTATCAAGTGCCAACATCGCTTTGGTCATGCCTGGCATACCAGCAGCTGTTAACAAGTGGCCGAGGTTTGACTTAACCGATCCAAGCAATGGTTTATTGCCAGAGCGACTAAAGAAGGTTTCCATCGAACGTAGTTCAACGTTATCGCCCTTTGGCGTTCCGGTGGCATGACATTCAACGTAATCAACGTCCGCTGGATTAACGCCTGCATTGTCATAGGCACGCTCATAAGCCAAGACCTGACCTTTGGTGTTAGGACTTAATACAAATTCACCCTTACCATCGTTGGTCAAAGCGCCGCCTTTGATGATCGCGTAAATATGATCACCATCGCGTACGGCGTCACTGTGGCGTTTTAACACCATCATCCCCGCGCCTTCACCGGCAAATAAGCCTTGTGAGTTTTTATCAAAGGGAGCGTGAATGTTATTGCCAGGATATGCCTGAAAAATAGAGAATCCCATGTTGACAAACATCGGATCCGAACCCGACACCGCGCCAGCTAGCATCATGTCCGATTTGCCAGTGTGCAAATAATCACAAGCAAGCTTAACGCTATAACAAGATGAAGCACAAGCGGCATCAAGGGCAAAATGAGAACCGCCGAGTCCAGCAGCTTGGGCTAACAGTGCTGCAGGATAACCTGCGACTAAGCCATTGTCAGGGTGAACTGCTTGATGCTGGGTATAATGAGTAAGCTCAAAATCACGATGCAATAACTGCTTCAGCGCATTATCAACCACGCTATGATAGAGCGGCATAAACAAATGATTAGATGATTTTGTTGGGAACGATAAGTTACCTAAAATCACCCCACAGTTATCTAGCGCATCACTGCCCCAATAACCGGCATCATTTAATGCAGTTTTAGTGACATGCAGTGCCCATTGGTTAAGATCGTCCAAACCAGCCAAGTAATCACTGTCTAACTTAAAACCACTTGGGTCAAAGGTAAAATCATTGATAAAGCCACCGTGAACACAGTAAAACTTGTCAGTGTCACCTTTTTTACCCGTGTACTTAGCAGGATCAACACCCATTTGCTTGGCCGTTGCTTTGGTGCGGCAATCTTGCTGCTCGAGCAATTGTTGCCAAAATGTCGCTGGCGCTTGTGAGCCAGGAGACAAGTTAGCAATCCCTACTACTGCG
>JABSRS010000589.1 GCA_013214885.1 Gammaproteobacteria bacterium | reverse complement strand
TTATTGCCAGACTTACCTTGCGCATCTTTTAAGATACCCCAGGCAGAGACATTATTTGGTTTTTCGCTTAAAAACTGCTCTAAGATGTAGACCGCCTTTTTGCTGTCATTAATCGCAAGCAGGGCATTAGCAAAGTTTAAACTGATTACTGAGTTGTTGGGCATTAAGTCATTGTACTTATTTAATAAGGTCACCGCTTGTTGTGGTTGTTTCAGCGCTAGATAAATATCGGTTAACGTATCGAGGTAAAATAAATTATTGGGATCTGTTTGTCGTAACCGATCAATCGTTTCTTTGGCTGCCAATGGTTGATCCATCGCCAATAACACGAGCGCATTGCCATATTGGAATGCACTTCGTGAGATTGAATCTTGGGCGCTAAACTTGCGGGCTAACTTAGCCTGAATGGCCTGAGGTTCTAGACCACTAAAGCGAGCCATGATCCGAGCTTTTGCTAATTGAAAATTCTTTTGCAACGGTATATTAGACCTGGGATATTCAGCTGCGCGCATCCTTGTATCAGCAATTCGTTGTTCTGTTACCGGGTGAGTGAGCAGCATTGGCGGCAGTTTTTTTGAAAAACGCGATTGCGCGGCCATTTTAGAAAAAAATTGTGGCGCACCCTGTGGATCAAATTGACTTTTTGCCATTAAATCAATCCCAATTCGGTCGGCTTCTCGTTCATTTGATCGAGTGTAGTTAATTGAGAGTTGCTGGCTAATCGCCATTGAGGTTTGCAAACCGGCCATACCCGCTTGCGGCGCACCAGCGACAGCAAGGGCCAATGAAGCAATGATCGCTGCTATCGTGGCTGGTTGCGATTTAGAACGTGCCTCGATGGAACGTGCAAGATGTCGTTGAGTGACGTGAGTAATTTCATGACTGATCACTGACGCTAATTCACTCTCGGTATCAGCAAGCTCAAGGAGAGATGTATGGATCCCAACATAACCACCAAAAAAGGCAAAAGCATTAATTGCTTTGTTGTTGACCAGGAAAAAATTAAAGTCAGTCTTAACATCATTGGCATTGGCGACTAACTTGTGACCAATATCTTGAATGTACCCTTCCAATAAAGGGTCATTAACGATGGGTAACTGACTCCTTACCATCATCATGTAAGCGGTACCAATTCTTTGCTCTTTTTCGATGGTTAAACTAGACGCAGCGGCCGACCCTAACTCAGGGAGCTTTAAATCATTTTGTGCCGCCACTTGTGTGGCGACCATACTCAGCGAAAAACAGATTACAATTGCTGTTTTGTTAAAAAATACCAATTTCTATATCCTAATGATGCCAATTGACGGCTGGCAATTGAGCTTTTGTCGTTAACAAGCCATACTATGGCCCCTGAGCAACACAAATGAGTTTAGTTAATTGATAATATTAGATTTTAAGCATCAACGATGCCCGATCCCATTGGTGCAAACTAAACTCCATATAAAACAAGCTAAAGCAGCTGAATGCTTTGAACTTATTTTATCAGACCCTGGATCCATCCAAGATGTTCCCAAGTTTATAAAAAAACTTGGCCACCGGATCAAATTAATAGAGCAATCTAGTGCTAATGTACACAAATATCAAGTACAGTTGAATGAAATTTAAGGAAATTATTAATGT
>JABSRS010000058.1 GCA_013214885.1 Gammaproteobacteria bacterium | reverse complement strand
CCTTCAGGATCCCCTTGGCCGATTCGCTCCAGGGTCCGGGAACCCCTGCAGTCAGGACGAGGCGCAGCCCGTCACGCCCGATCGCGTCGTCGATATCGATGTAGTCCATGGCGCTCTGGCCTCCGGTGGCGGTCCAGCATACACGGTCCGCTGAACGCCTCGGGATCACGCATCGTCATCACCCGTCTTCGCGGAGGCCGCGGCGTCCGCCACCTGGACCTCGGCCGGCAGGTCGCGCAGCCTCGGCATGATCGCGAAGTCGTCGATGTAGCCGCGCACGGCGAGCACGGACAAGATCGCCTCGGCGGCGGATTCGATCCGCATCACCGTGGGAGCGGGGAAGACCCCGCGCTCCAACCAGACCTTCGTGATCTCGATGGTGCCCGACTGGTTAGCACTACCAATACCAGGTGATGATAGCTTAAGCATTTTGCAACTAAATGACCAAGTGTTGATTAGGCAAGGTGCCCATCGCGGCGCAACGATAGCTGAAAATTGGTTTAAACCTTGGCTTGGCTTTGCTCTGCAATCTGAGCAGAGCTTGGTCTTTGCAAGTTACGGCGTTGAGCAATCATTACTCGATGAGCCTGTCGATTGGCAGGCCAAAGGTTCCTTGTTGCCGATGCAGCAATTAGCCCAGGGAATTGAGCAAGCAAAGGTTAACCTGCTGGTTGGTGAATTCTCGGTTACTGAGCAGGTCAATACCCTGCAGCAGAGTTGGCGCCATATTGCTATTGCGGCAGGAATTGCTTTGGTGTTAATTTTTGTTGAGAAGTTTTATACCATCAATCAACTTGAGCAACAAAAAGCCCAAATACAAGCCAACTCACAAGCGGTATATCGAACCTTAAACCCATCAGCTAAGCGAGTGGACCGACTTAAATACCGGATTAATCAACAACTGAAAGAATTGGGTAGTGCGCAAACACAATCACCGTTATTCGCGATGATGGCAGCTGTTAACCAGGCGTTGGCGGCCACTAAAAAAGTGTCGCCAATCAGCGTTAAGTTCGATCGCAAGAGACAAGAAATGCGGGTTCAGGCAACGGCTGATACGTATCAGGACTTTGAACAGCTTAAACAGTCCTTGAGTACCAATTTTGTGGTAACCACGGGAGCAATGAATAACGATGGCAGCAAAGTTAATGGCTCGCTAACGATTAAGGTCAGATCATGAAAGAATATTTAGACTCGTTACAACCGCGCGAGCGTAATTTAGTGTTGGGACTAGCAGGGATAGTGCTGGTAGCACTGGTTTATTTCGTATTATACCAACCGCTTCAAACAAGGTTAGAGCGCGCTCAAACCTCCTTAAATCGTGAAGTTAAGCTGTCGCAATGGGTTGAAACTAATGCCACCAAAGTCGCGATTTTACGCACTAATCAAGGCGTTACCAGCAGTGGTGGCTCGTTAGATCAGTTAGTCAATCGCAGTGCCAGAGAGTTTGGTTTGGTGATTAATCGGTTACAACCGCAAAATAACAAGTTAAATGTTACCCTAGACAAAGTTAAGTTTAGTTCAGTATTACAATGGCTTGAGAAGTTACAGCATCAAAATGGTATTAACATCGACAGTGTTGATTTTAGAGCTGAATCGACCCCAGGATTAGTTCGCGTTCGTGTGTTACTGGCAAAATAGGATAGGCAGTGAAATATTTAAAATACAGCATAAGCGCCATCGTCATTTATTTAGTTTTTATCGTGGTGTTATTGCCTGCTAATTTTGTACTTAGTCAGTTAGAACTGCCAAAAAATATTAAATTGGGTATGGCGCAGGGTACATTATGGCAAGGGCGCGTTAACACGGTGCAGTACGGTGATTTAACCATTAATAACGTCCGTTGGCAGTTACAAGCCAGTGCTTTACTGCTGGGTAAAATTGAAATTGATTTAGTTGTTGGTCAACCCAAGGACTCGATCCGTGGTAATGGCTTGCTCGGTTATTCTTTTTCTGGTGTCAGTGTTGAAGGGCTTACCCTATCAGCACCCGTCGCCGAGTTAACCAAACTGGCACCGTTGCCTTATGGTTTAATTGCAACTGGCAAGGTTAGGTTAACGGTTTCAGACTTTAGCCAGGGACAACCGTGGTGTCAATCGTTAAGTGGCAAGCTCAAGTTAACCAACAGTGATATTAGTAGTGGCTTTGGTGCTATTACCGTTGTGACAGCTCAAGCATTGTTAAGTTGTGATAACGGCGACATAGTGGCTGTGGTTAACCCTGAAACGAACAGTTTGGGCATCGATGCTAAGGTAGTCTTAGACACCAAGCGCAACCTAATAATCAACGGTTTTGTTAAGCCGCCAAGTAATGCCTCGCGCGACTTTGTTGAACTCCTAAAGTTCACTGGTCAGCCGGACACTCGGGGCCGCTATTCATTAAAGTTTCAGCAGAAAATTTAACTTATTAGTTCAACAGTAAACACCCCGAGCATCAGTCGTTTGCTCTCGGGGTGAAATCCCAGTTAATCCCACTTAATCCCAAATTCTTCCCTTCGTAAATATATTCGATATTGGCATAAATAGGTTGTTTAAAGCGTGTTCTCAGGCTATTTTAGTAACTTACCCTAGTAAGAAAAATCCAGCAGTGAGGGATTATGCCAAAGCAGCGACAGTTACCAGAAATTCAATCTTCCAAAATAAGTGCAAGAAGTCGTTTTTTTGCGATTGAAAAACTTGAACTACGTTTTTCTAATGGGGTCGAAAGAGAATACGAACGGATGAAAGGTGGCGGCCGCGGTGCCGTAATGATTGTGCCTTTGCTTGATCCACAAACCATGATTCTAATTCGTGAATACGCCTGTGGTACTCATACTTATGAGTTGGGTTTTCCTAAGGGGTTAATTGATCCTGGAGAAACGCCCGAGCAAGCGGCCAACCGCGAGCTAAAAGAAGAAATCGGTTATGGGGCTAAGCAGTTAATCCCCTTAAAATCATTAGCAATGGCCCCTGGGTATTTTGGTGCGACTATGCATATCTTTTTAGCCAAAGATTTATATCTGGAGCAGCTCGAAGGTGATGAGCCTGAGCCATTAGAATTGGTTAATTGGTCTGTTGACGACATCGAAGAATTAATGGACCAGCCTGATTTTAATGATGCCCGTAGTGTTGCTGCGGTCTTGATGGCGGCGAAGAAAATCGGAGGTTAATCAATGGATTTATGTGAATTAACACTGGCAGTAGAGAATATTGCTCGTGCTGGTGGTGCTGAGATTAAGCGAATATATCTTTCTGGTGATTATGAATCTCACACCAAAGAGGATGACACGCCAGTCACTAGTGCCGATTATGCCGCCAATGAAATTATTTGTAAGATGCTGGCGCAGTTAACCCCCGATATTCCTATTGTGTCGGAAGAACTGCCCGATATAACCACTGAGCAGCGCCAAAGTTGGAACCGTTACTGGTTAGTCGATCCGCTCGATGGCACGCAAGAGTTTGTGGCGGGTAGTGGTGATTTCGCGGTGGCCATTGCGTTAATCGATAATAATTTACCAACCATTGGGGTGATTTATGCCCCAATCCATAATCGCTGTTATTTAGCCAGTCGAGGCAATGGTGCTTATCGCCGTGATGATCATGGCTTGAAACCGATAAAGATTAATACAGATCAACAGACTAAGCTCAAAATCGCGGTAAGTTTAAGACAGTCAAAAGAAACGGTGTTGTCACGAGTCTCGACCGAGTTCGAATATGAGCTTATTCCAATGGGCAGTGCGACGCTGAAAAGTTGCTTAGTTGCCGAGGGTGGCGCTGACTTTTATATGCGAGTTGGGCCAACTGGAGAGTGGGATACCGGAGCGGCCCATTGTATTTTGACTGAAGCTGGTGGTGATATAAAAGATCTAGGATTGCAAACATTGACCTATAATAAACGAGAGACGTTAGAAAATCCAAATTTTATAGTGTGTGGCGATCCTAATATTCCCTGGAGTAACATCGTCAATTAAAACCTATTTATAGCTAGACAGGAGGCGCTTATGCCACAGTTTAATGAAATGCGAGTCCTACTCACAGCGATGCAATCACAGCTAACCGAAAAGTTAGAAAGGATTGTAAAAAATGTGACTAAGGAAGCAAACAGCGACTGGTCAGAACAAGCTCAAGAACGTGAAAACGACGAAGTAATGGATGCACTAGGTAATGAGGTTCGCCGCGAACTAAAGCTAGTTAATGTCGCGATACACCGTCTCAATGAAGGTGAATATCAATATTGTGCCGATTGCGGCGAAGACATCGCGATAGAACGCTTAAAGGTCGTGCCATTCACCCAGCATTGTATTACATGCGCGTCAAAAAGAGACTAGGTGCTATTGCACCTAGTTCAACAATCAATTTTAAACAGGTTATTAAAACAATCTGTTCAAACCATTTAAAGCTGCCACACGATAGGCTTCGGCCATTGTGGGGTAGTTGAAAGTGGTATTAACAAAATATTCAATGTTATTGCCTTCGCCTTTCTGCTCCATAATCGCTTGACCGATATGAATGATTTCTGAAGAACGCTCGCCAAAACAGTGGATCCCTAATAATTGTTTGGTTTCACGGTGAAACAACAACTTTAGAAAACCAACATTGATCCCACCTATCTGGGCGCGGGCCAAATGCTTAAACTGAGCACGACCTACTTCATAGGGGACTTTTTGTTCGGTAAGTTCTTGTTCTGTTTTACCAACCGAGCTGATTTCCGGAATAGTATAAATACCGGTAGGGATATCACGAATTAATTGACCTTCACTATTGCCCGAGATCATCGCCTTAGCGGCAATACGACCCTGATCATACGCGGCACTGGCTAATGAAGGGTAACCAATCACATCACCGACAGCATAGACGTTAGACACAGCCGTTTGATAATGTTCGTTAACTTCAAGCTGACCACGTGAATTAGCCGTTAGACCGATATTCTCTAGCCCTAATGAATCAGTGTTACCCGTTCGACCATTGGCAAACAATAAGCAATCGGCACGCATCTTTTTACCTGATTCAAGGTGCATCACTACACCTTCAGCGGTTTCTTCAATTTTTGAATAAGATTCGCTATTGCGCATCACGATGCCGCTGTTCCAAAAGTGATAAGACAGTGAATCAGTGACTTCGGTATCAAGGAATGACAGTAAACGATCGCGACTGTTAACTAAGTCAACCCGGACACTCAATCCGCGGAAAATCGAAGCGTACTCACAGCCAATAACCCCTGCACCATAAACAATGATGCTACGTGGTTGATGATTTAGCCCTAGAATGGTGTCGCTGTCATAAATGCGTGAGCTATTGAAGTTAACATCATTTGGACGATATGGTCGCGAACCTGTGGCAATAACTACTTGCTTGGCCCGTAAATATTCGACTTCATTTTTGCTATTAGTGACCGCAATGGTCGTGGCATCAACAAAGCTGGCAGCACCGTGATAAATCGGACAGTTGTTGCGATAGTAAAAACCTTGGCGCAACTTAACTTGATCTTTAATCACTCGTTCTGTGTGTTTTAGAATGCTTTGAAAGGTGACTTTACCACCGAGTTCACTTTCTAAATTAAAACCACTTTTTTTGTACTCAACCAGTCGGGACACTGAATGGCGCAAAGCCTTAGATGGGATAGTGCCGACATGGGTACAACCGCCGCCAACATCTTTTTCGCGCTCAATAACCGCAACGGTTTTGCCTTGCTTACTAAGCCCCATCGCTGCACCTTCACCCCCTGGGCCCGTGCCAATTACAATCACATCATAGTGTGCTGAAATTTTAATATTAGCGGCAGGCTCAGGTTGTTTGTTCTTTTTCGCGGCAGTCACAGGCACTTATCCTTCTCAAATTTTTATAATTGCTCCAAATACTACCCTGAGTTGGTTATAAGTGCCATGTTATCAATCA
Organism: Gammaproteobacteria bacterium; assembly: GCA_013214885.1. Taxonomy (GTDB): domain Bacteria; phylum Pseudomonadota; class Gammaproteobacteria; order Enterobacterales; family Psychrobiaceae; genus Psychrobium. Next base: position 6,737 of record JABSRS010000058.1, on the reverse strand, counting down.
AAAACTACGACTAATGATTTTAGAGCTGTTGTGATAATTGTGTCTATTAGTTATCGCTATTTACCTTCGCCCATATTTCGGTCGTAATTTAAGCGTTTAGCGGCATCGAGGGTGAGCATTTGCATGAAGGCTTTGACCTCGCCATCGCTACCAACTGGTGCACCTGATTGTCCACCACCAAAAACAGTCGTCGGCACTTTTCGAGTCGCAAAGGCTTGGGCCCACAGTTTCTGGATTTCTATTTCGGCCTCAAGTTTTTGTGCTAGCGCGTTATCGGCATTGAGAATTACTTTCTTTTTATAAGCCTCTGCTTCAGCTAAGGTACGAATTGTTTGGGCTTCGTATTTGGCTTTTTCAAAGTTAATTTGTGCGGTTTCTTTAGAAATTTCCGCCTCGGCTTTTACTTTTTCGGCATGGGTTATCGCTAGTTGCTTGTCGGTCTGTGCTTCCGTGGTTTTTTGAATTTGATCGACTTTAGCCATCGCTTGGCGCTCGGCAACTTCACGCTCGCCCCTAGCTATCACTAGTAAGCGTTGCTCTTCTTCCTGTACCCGTTGCTCACGGGCGATTGCGCGATCCGCCGATGCTTGTTGTTTAAGCTGCATTCGTTGAATAAATTTGGTGTTTGGTCGCATGTCGGTAATTAATGCTGAGACAACGGTGATCCCAAAGTCCAAGAAACGTTGTCTTTTACGCTTGGGGATGCCGTTTTTATCTAGGACCTTACGCACTACAAAGATGGTTTTGACATTATCACCATATTCTTGTTGGTCGGTACCTAGGGCTGCATTGGCTGACGACTTGGCTTTGTTATATGATGGTACACGGATTTCTTCGCGTTTTACCAAAAAGATCCCACCGTTCATTTGCTTTTCAAACTCGGCATTAAATTCGGTACGGCCACCAGCATAATACTCTTCGGCTGTCATTAAAGAGGCGTTTGCTTGCAGTGTTTCTTTGAATGACGGCATTAATGAAGTACGAAGTAAATTCTCTGGTGAGCGATACTCATGAGCCAGTTTTAAGAATGATTCAGGATCGGACGGAATGGAAAATCGTACAGTTGCCTCTGCATGGGCATCGACCTGATCGAGAAACATAATACTCAATGGTGGTAGATTAGCCGATGAATTATTAGAATCTTTTTCAGCACGAATGGCGTTGCCACTGGCACCGATTTCAGACTGAACTGTCATCGCGCGTTTCCATGCATTATAGCGACCAAATGGGTAAAATTTATAGCCAATGTCGGTAATCACTTCCTCGCTGCCCGAAAAAGTTCTGACATGATAAATATAACCAGGCTCGGCATAGAAAAATGATTTTGATAATAATACTGCAATTGAACCAGCGACAACCGTGAAGAAAATAGTTTTTTTTATGATGCCCGAACTCGGTCGTGATATTTTTTTAATGGACGATGAAGACTCAGATGGTGTTGCACTGGTCATAGTAGCTCCCTGCTTGTGGTATTTTAAGGTTAAAAGATTAAGTATAAATCTTTTAACTAAAAAATACACATTGCACAAAAGATAAAGTTATCAATTTTAGAGCTAACGGACGGAATAATCGGCTAAGAACGTCACTGCATCAGTTTCATCACCTTCAAAAATTACCCGTCGTTGCTTTTGTTCGATTTGGTAGCTGTACATTGGATCGTAATACCACTCAAGCAATGGTGCGATCCATTGGTAATGCTCTTGGTCGTCACTGCTATTTTTATGGGTGGCTAAGGCTTGGGTCATCAAACGGGTTAGTTCGTGGTAGCGGACATCGCCAAGACGTTTTTTTATCTTGGTTAGACTCGTCAACAAAAACTCACTAAAAGCAGAAAACGCATCATCTTCACCAATAGCAGCGATGAAATTGATCAGTTGCGCCGAGACATACTCGTAATGGATCTGTGCTTGGCGTTGCTGTAAGGTTTTTTGCATCACCACCACAGGTGCTTGTTTGACCTTTTCGTGGAAACAATGCGGCATTGCGCAGCGACCAATTAAAAAGCTTTCGTCTTCTAAAACTATGGTGGTGTGACCCGCTTGTTCTGCGCGCATCATCGCGATAATCAGATTATTTTCAAAATCAATTTGGCTCGGTTGTGGGGTGATTTGGCGACCAAAACTAGAACCACGGTGATTAGCTAATCCTTCGAGATCGATCGCATTGCTAAGCTGTGAAATCACCACGGTTTTAGCACTGCCAGTGTGGCCAGCGAGGATCACAAAGTGTAATTTTTCAGTTAAGCGCTCTAATTCGCTAATTAAAAACTGGCGTAATGCCTTGTAGCCACCCTCAATACGCGGCACCACGACACCTGCTTCATTGAGCCATTGCTGAACGGTTTGCGAGCGCAAGCCGCCACGAAAACAATATAAAACCCCGTCAGGGTGTTGCGCCGCAAACTCAAGCCACAACGCCATCCGTTGCTGTTTTATTTTACCCCGAACCAACTGATGACCTAACGCGATAGCGGCTTCTTTGCCGTCACGCTTGTAGCTAGTACCAATCTTCTGGCGCTCACGATCGGTCATTAAGGGCAAGCTGGTGGTATTTGGGAAAGCACCTTTGGTGAATTCGAGCGGAGCTCGCATATCCATCATCGGGACATTGGACAGTAATAATTGTTTAAAATCGGCGGCGGTAATTAACGGTAATTGGTCACTCATTCGCTGATCTCTACTACGGCACTTTGTTGATCGTTAGCAACCAGTTGTCCAATCGGTTGAGCGTGCAGCCCTGCTGCGGCTAATAGCTCTGCCACCGCTTGAGCACTTTGTGGTTGTACTGCAACGAGTAAACCACCGCTGGTTTGTGGATCGCACACAATGTGTTTTTGCTGCTCGCTAATCTCATTAATGAGATGTTGGTAACTTTCATAGTTGCGGTGAGTGCCACCTGGGATGCAACCTTGATTACGATAGTTTTCAACTTGGTCAAGCAGCGGTAATTGTGAGAAATTAACTTGAGCTTTCACTCCGCTACCCAAACAAATTTCACTTAAATGCCCCACTAACCCAAAGCCTGTGACATCGGTTAATGCCTCGACGCCTACAATTTGCGACAGTTCGGCGCCAATCTTATTGAGTTTGCACATCGCATCAATCGCGATATTTTGGTGCTGTTCGCTTAATTTTTGCTGCTTTTGGGCGGTAGTCAAGATGCCGATCCCTAATGGCTTCGTGAGATAAAGCTGACAACCCGCAGTAGCGGTGTTGTTTTGCTTGAGCTTATCAAGCGGAATAATTCCCGTCACCGCCAAGCCGAAAATGGGTTCTGGGCTATCGATGCTATGACCGCCAGCCAAACTGATACCCGCCTCGTGACACACCGAGCGACCACCATCAATCACTTGCTGGGCAACTTCTGGAGCCAATAAATTGATTGGCCAACCAAGAATCGCAATGGCGGTAATTGGCGTGCCGCCCATGGCATAGATATCACTGATCGCATTAGTTGCGGCAATGCGGCCAAAGGTAAAAGGGTCGTCAACGATTGGCATAAAGAAATCGGTGGTACTGATAATCCCCGTGCCGTTACCGATATCGACTACCGCTGCATCGTCTTTACTATGATTACCAACAATTAAATTGGGATCATCAAAAGTGGCAATTTGAGTTTTGAGGATGGTATCGAGCACTTTCGGTGATATTTTACAGCCGCAACCTGCGCCGTGACTGTATTGGGTTAATTTAATTGGCTGAGTCATAGTATTCTTCATTAATTATCTTGGCAGTGATTTTAACGCAATGTGGCTCAGGACTAAATAACTTATTGCATGAATAAATGTTATGTTATAACATAACCTCAAGTTGTTATATTGTAACATTCCGTGGAGTTAATATGTTATTTAGAAAATCGGTTGTTTTATTAGCGTTAGCCAGCGCAATGTCTGTGTCGGCACAGGAGTCAAAGTCAACGGAAGTTATTGAGGTCAAAGGGCATCGCCATTTACTGCGCAGTGATCTCGATTCGTTAATGCCATCGACCTTGATTGAGCGTGAGCAACTTGACTTACTTGAATCGAGTAGCCTTGGTGAAACACTCAAAAATTTGCCAGGTATTCATGCCAGTTATTTTGGACCATCGGCATCGAGCCCTGTGATCCGAGGCTTAGATGGCCCACGGGTTAAGGTGATGCAGAACGGTCTTGACGGAGGTGATGCTTCGCGCAGCGGTCCTGATCATCAGGTTACTGGTGAGTCATCAACCGCAACTCAAATTGAAATATTACGCGGCGCAGCCACACTGCTCCATGGCAGTGGCGCGATTGGTGGGGTGATTAATGTCATCGATAATCGCATTCCATTGACTAAAGTTGAACAATTCTCTGGTGATATCAGTGCCAGCTTTAATGCGGGCTCAGATCAGAAAACTACCTCAGTTGTGCTCGAAGCGGGTCAGGGCAATGTCTCGGTTCATCTTGATGGTTTTTGGCGCGACGCCAACGAAACGCGAATTCCTGGCGCGGCAGAACTTGAGATACATGAAGAAGAACATCATGAAGAAGATCATGAAGAACATCATGACGACGCGGTCAGTGGCAAAATTGTTAACAGTCAGGGTAAAAGTTCAGGCTTTACCTTAGGCACCAGTTTTATCGATGATGGTTTTATGGTGGGGTTCGCTTACGGCCGAATTGACTCTGAATATGGGCTGATTGGTCATGCTGAGCATGAAGAACACGAAGAACACGAAGAACATGAAGAACATGAAGAACATGAAGAACATGAAGAACATGAAGAACATGACGAGCATGAAGAACATCAAGTACTGCCATTTATTAAGGCGCAACAGGACCGCTATCAATTACAAGCGAGTTGGCAGCAGCCATTCGCTAACGTTGACAAGCTAACCCTTAAAGCGGCTCATACTAACTATCAGTTACAAGAGATCGAGGGAGAGGGTGTTGCTACCCAGATCACCAATGATAGCACCGAGTTTAAGCTTGAGTTGCAACATCAATGGCTTGACGGTTGGCAGGGGATTGTTGGCACTCATTATCTCTATTCAGACTTTTCGCCCGTCGGGGAAGAGGCGATTACCGCGCCGACTAAAAGCAAAGATTTAGCGCTATTTGCGACCCAAAAGCGTCAGTTTGATCAGCTCGAAATACAGTTTGGTGCCCGGATCGAACGAGTCACTATGACCCCCGATTTGGACGCCAGTTTTGGCGACGCATCGATTGAGTTTACCCCGATTAGTGCCAGTCTTGGTGGTAGTTGGCAACTCAATGAGCAGCAACAGCTGCTGCTTAATTTAAGTCATAGTCAACGGGCATTAAGTGCCAATGAAATCTATGCCAATGGTGAGCATCTCGGTACTAGCTCGTTTGATATTGGAATTTACTTTAATCCGACCAGTGATCAAGCCACTAAGCCACAGACTGAAGATGCCAATGCAGTAGATGTTAGTTGGCGTTATCAAGGCGAAGATTCGGTGTTGGCAGTGTCGATGTATTACTCGCGAGTCAATAATTTCTCTTATCAAAGTCAGACTGGCTTAGCTAAGGCTGATTTGCCGATTTATCAGTATATTCAAGACGATGTCCGACTCTATGGTGGAGAGATCCAACATAGCTACTTCATTAATGACAACTGGACCTTAAGTAGTTTTGTCGATTACTCGCGGATTAAATTAATCAGTGGTGAAAACCTACCACGGATCCCACCATTAAGAATTGCCAGTCAACTTAGTGTCGAGCTTAACGAGTGGCATGGCAATGTGATGGTCAGTCACTATACCAAACAAGATAAAACGGCGATAAATGAGGAGTCTACGGCGAGCTATACCCTAGTGGACTTCAGCATATATAAGCATCTTGAATTACAGGATAGCGAATTGATTTATTTTGTGAAGGTCAATAATGTGTTTGATCAGGAAGCGCGAGTCCATAGCTCTTTCTTAAAAAACCAAGCACCGTTACCCGGCGTTAGTGTTAAAGCCGGGGTGCGCTGGAGCTTTTAGTAGAGATTAAGTTCGATATTGCTTAAATAACTTAGGATAGGCCGCCTTTAAAAACTTAGGGCGGTCTTTAAAGCGTTTACCCTTAGGTTGATCTTGTCCCGAGGGCATAAACGGTAACTCTTCACCCACTCGATCTTCGTAGGTTTGGCCAGCGATCAGGTCGTATTCATCAAGATACGGATAGGCTTTGCCGTCTTTTAAAGACATCACCTCACAGCCAGCGAGATTATCGGGGTTGGCAATAGTGGTTTCAAACACTTCCTGACCGCGCGATATTAACCAACAGCGAAATTCCGAAAACCCAAATTCCGAGTTACAACCCGCAATCAAGTAGGCCGCGCCCCATAAATTCCAGCGATAGGTTTCGCGCATCTTTAAATTAAAACATTTGTCAAAAGCAGCAAGGGTTTGATCGTCGAGCGGCATTAGACGCGCTTTGAGTTGTTCGGCTAGCTCATCGGAAGAAGCGAACATATCCTGTGCGGTAACTAGTTGCCAAAATTGCAGATCAGTCATGGGGTTCTCGTGTTGGTATAAAGCAATGGCGGCTATTATGAATATTTATCATTCTACTATCAATGTCTAATACAGAGTTGCCACTGAACATTGCTAATCTGGATGTTTTTTAATCACCAATAGAATAACTAATTAAGGGTCCTAATATGCTTGAGTTGCAACAGTTAACCAGTGATCTGTCTAATAATGTGTTGACCTTAACCCTCAATCAGCCACAACGGCGCAATGTGCTTAGCGAGTTGATGCTGGCTGAGTTA
>JABSRS010000588.1 GCA_013214885.1 Gammaproteobacteria bacterium | reverse complement strand
TAATCCGTATCTCCTCGCCCATAGCCAGGAGCTCGAAACTTTCTCTGCCTTACCTAGATCCTACCAGATAAAAACTGGATTTTCACAAGCGCAGGAAACCGACCCTATGGGTGCCAACACTGGCAACTATCATGTGATCCGCGGTGCGAGTTGGGCACATGGTACGCGCACCGAATTGCGCTTATCGTTTCGGGATTATGGCATCGAGCCACGCAATGATCTCGGGTTTAGAATTGCTCGTTATGCCCAATAGCATGATATTTATAGGGGAACTATGATGATTAAATCTCGTCACACCACACTAATGGTCCTGACTATGATGATGATTACTGGTTTGGCGTATGCCAATGAAGCGCTTAGTATAGCCGCTAAAAATAAACTCGATAATTCGTTAATAATCAGGCAGAAAACGTCAGCAAATCTATACTTAAAGAGAACGGCTGCACCACCAATTACGCCACAAAAATTTAGCTTAACTCAATCGTCGACTAAGCCTAAATTATCGAAAAAAAAGGGTATTAAAAAATTAGACGAACGTTTTACCCCCACTGAAACTATTTCAGAAGACTTGTCGGTATCGTTCCCTGTTGACATTTAACGGCCTCAATCAGCGCCACTGAAAAGGAAACAATCTAATGAAAAAAGCATCAGGTTCCGAGTTTTTTTATCAGCTATTTTCACTGTTATTTGCGATTATTGTGGTGCATGCGGTATACGTCACCGTTATTCGTCCCAATGCAGTTGCGATACAAAGCCAGCAACAAGCGCATCAGCAAGCTGGCGAGAACGTGATTGCTCAGCGTTCTTTATACGTGGTGTTAAAGGATTTCGAGCAAGAGACTTGTTTCATTTTGATGTTATGGGCACTGATGATTATGTCGTATAAGGCGCGGTTAAGCCTGCTGGAAAAGCACATGCTGAGCCAAACCATGCTCAAGATTCAACCAGGTGCCAGCATCCTGCCTCAGGACGCGCGTAATTTATGTCGACCATTGCAACAGCTACCGCCGCGCCAACAACAAATGTTAGCACCGCGTACGCTGCTAATCGCGCTGCAACGCTTCTATGCCACATCCAGTATTGCCGCCGTCGCTAGCGCGATCAAACAAATTTGTGATAGCGAAACCGATAAGCTTGACAGTGAATTGGCGATGATCCGCTATATCGCATGGGCCATTCCATCGATCGGCTTTATTGGCACGGTACGAGGGATCGGTGAGGCACTTGGTCAGGCTCACGAGGCAGTACAGGGCAATATTATCGGGGTGACCAATAGTCTGGGCATCGCCTTTAATTCGACCTTTGTCGCGCTGGTTATTAGTATCTTTATTATGTTCTTCAGTCATCAACTGCAATTGATGCAGGATCGTCTAGTGCAACATACTCAGGACTATTGTGACAATAACTTGTTAAATCATCTAGCTAACGATACAGACGAGGTATCGAGATGAATATCACCGTCATCGAGTGCAACGATAGCCAATTGACTCTGACCCAACGTGACGCCAACGGTGAGCAACATTGTGTTAGTGAGCCAGGTTTTGCGTATGTTGAGCACCATGAGATTATTTTCGGTGAACCAGCCAGGCTCCAAGCGCAGCTAAATCCAGCAGCGGTCTACAG
>JABSRS010000587.1 GCA_013214885.1 Gammaproteobacteria bacterium | reverse complement strand
TCCTTGGTGAATCCGAAGGTTCAGCTGGTAATGCTAATCCAGACATTTTGATTTCAGTGACGGTAGCGCAATCGGACAGCGGATTGGTGCTAAGTGCCCAATAGGGCATTGTGCGTATGTAAAAATTAAAGCTACTTAGGCGGAGTAGCTTTTTCCAGATGCAAAGGCTTCGTGTGCGAAGCCTTTGCAGACATTTCTATCCCTTCTTTTTTTTGTTGCTTGACCCCGTTTATTGATCACTAGATAATGCGATTTTAAATCCACAGGTTATATCAATGCTTAGATTATTTCGCGTCGTGAGTATGCTCGAAGGCTGTTCATATTTAGCCATACTGAGTGTAACGCTTGGCTTTATAAACCGCGACTTTGTTGCTCAACTGGGCATGCTCCACGGCGTATTGTTCATGCTCTATTTCTTGTTGTTTTCGGGGGTATCGGGTAAACAAAAATGGTCAGTAGTCACCAGTTTATCTTTATTTTTAGCCTCAATTGTCCCTTTCGCTTTTATTGCAGTAGAGTTTTTCTTGAGCCGAAAACTGGCATCACAAAAGCCAGCTAGCGTATAATCTAGCTATTATTTAGATTTGGTCAATGACTTAAGATTATTATGACAAGAACAGCAGCGGCATTACATATTTTAGTCAAACACAAAGAGCAAGCCGAGGATATTTTAGCCAAGCTTAAAAAGGGCGCTAAATTTCAAACCCTGGCAAAAAAATACTCCAACTGCCCATCGGGTAAAAAAGGTGGCAGCCTTGGCGAGTTTAAACAAGGAACCATGGTTCCCGCGTTTGATAAAGCATGCTTTACCGGAGATATTTCAACTCCAATGCTAGTCAAAACTAAACATGGCTGGCATGTGATTAAAGTGCTTTATCGGACATAGTGTCAATTTTGGGGGGGGGATTAGCCATCAAACAACAAAGCGAACCGTTGGAGGCTCGCTTTTTATAACATCAAATTAGCGTCTTAAAAAATTAAAATACAGGTTGAAATGAATTGGCTTGTTGGATGTTGTTAAGTGTATTTGATAAGTCATCCTGCAATTTATCAAATAAGAAGTTGCCCATACTAATACGCTTTACGCCAAGTTTTGCCAGTGTTTCAAAATCAGGTAAATCGGGCATACACATGACATTGACAGGAAGTTCAGTGGCACTAACCACGGCTTGAATATCTGCGTTTTTAACAATGCATGGCACAAACAGACCATCGGCACCAGCGGCTTCATATAGCTTTACTCGCTTTTGTGTCTCGACCACGGCAAGCTCTTCACCTAATAAGAATGTATCGGTTCTCACATTCATAAAAATGTTGACCTGCTCTGCTACTAACTGCCCTTTTATGGCCGATAGATAGCCAGCAAATTGATTCGCGTCCGTTAACGTGCGTGCATTGGTGACCTTACTGTCTTCAATGTTTATACCGACCACACCGACGTTTGCCAATGCTTTAATATAAGAAGCGGTGATAAGAGGGTCATCACTATAGCCAGCTTCAATATCCACGGTCAGCGGCAGCTTACTGCAAGTCGCAATACGTTTAACGATAAACATCAACTCCTCAAATGACATTTGCTCGCCATCTTCATATCCGAGGATACTGGCAATTGCTGCACTTGAGGTGCCGATGGCACTGAAA
>JABSRS010000586.1 GCA_013214885.1 Gammaproteobacteria bacterium | reverse complement strand
GACGATACTATAAAGTGTCGCGCTCGCCTCGGCACCTTTGACTGATTGCGAGAACATCCAATTTTTTCGACCGGTTGTAAACGGCCGAATATCCCTTTCTGTAATGTTATTATCGATGCCTAATTCACCATCATCGATATAGCGGATTAGTTTTCCCCATTGATTCAGTGTGTATTTTATGGCGGTGGCGATATAGCTTTTGTTGATCAGTTTTTCATTGGTTTCATCAAGCCATTGTTTGAAGGCTTCGAGTATGGGTTTGGATTTTTCTTGCCGCAATTGATAGCGTTCGGTAACCGATAACTTCTTGGCTTTAATTTTATTTTCAATTTGGTATAGCTTACCAATAAAGCTAATCGCCTTATGCGCTCGTCCTTTACTATTTTTCTCAGCTCTTAAGGCATCATCATATTTACGTCGGGCATGTGCCCAGCAACCGACCGCTAGAATCCCGTCGACATTATCATAAACACTGTATCCATCGCACTGCAGATAACCTTCAAAGCCTTGTAAAAAAGATTTAAGGTTCTGGCGACTGCGACCTGGTTGGTAATCGTAAATAACAACGGGCTGCTGACTCACTTCGTTACTACGGTAAACCCACATATAAGATTGACTCGTTGCTAACTTGTCAGGCTCATCAAGCACCTGTACTCGGGTTTCATCCGCGCACAAGCTATGTTGGTTAACTAGATGTCGCTGCATTGCCTCGACCAGTGGTTTGAGAATAGCGCCTGATTTTATACACCAGTTGGCCAATGTCGCGCGAGATAAATCCAGCCCCCCGCGTTTAAATATTTCAACTTGTCGATACAGTGGTAGCGCATCACAGTATTTGGCGGTCACCACTGCGGCCAAGGTTTCAGCACTAGCAATACTACGCGGGATTGGTTGCTTAGGCTTACTAGCTGTCACCACTTTATTCGTAATTTGAGTATGTTCACATTCACGACAGGCGTATTTTAACTGCTGATGTTTAATGACGCTGATTGCTGCGGGTATAATTTTAATCTGTTCACTCGTTTCGCTGCCACAAATATGCATCTGATGACCACAACACGCACAACTGGTGTCTTCTAACTTATGCTCGACTTCTTCACGCTTAAGATGACTTGGCAGTGATTGCTTGCCTTTTTTATGATGCTTGGGTTCAGTCTCGGACTTGATGTGTTCCGCTTCATTGAATGTACCACGAGGCGCTTTTTCACTTTGCTTACCAAAGCGTTTTGAATTGCTCAGATTTAATTTACTAATGAGTAAATCGATTTGACGCTGTAATGAATTGTTATTATCTTTTAGTGTTTTATTCGTCAACTCAAGCTGATTAACTTTTGCTTCAAAGGCTGCGAGTTGCTCTTTAAGTTGTTCAACACTAGGATTGTCTGTCACGTCAAATCATTATCATAGGGGGCTAATAGCGATAAGCATGACACACTGGCAGGATCGTTCAAGCCCAAAAAAATGATCATGTTAATTACATAACCGATAGTCCCTGTAATCGTTGATGCTTGGTGCGATTGAACACAGGAAGCCCTGATAATAGCCACTGTAATTGGCGCTCTTCAATGTGCATTGCGCTGGGTGTTTCATCATGTTTTGGCCACTGAAAACGACCTTGTTCTAACCGACGATAGTAAAGCCAAAACCCA
>JABSRS010000585.1 GCA_013214885.1 Gammaproteobacteria bacterium | reverse complement strand
TGGTTCAATTATGGCGAAATGGTGTTTGTCGCACCACGTTGAAAGCTTTCTTTATACCCATTTCCGTGAAATTTGTGAGTTGTGTGCTGAGTATGACGTGGCTATCTCGCTCGGTGACGGTATGCGCCCTGGCTCAATTGCTGATGCCAACGATGAAGCTCAGTTTGCCGAGCTGGAAACCTTGGGAGAATTAACCCAAGTTGCTTGGGAGTATGATGTTCAAGTGATTGTTGAAGGTCCTGGGCATATCCCAATGCACATGATCAAAGAGAACATGGACAAGCAGCTTGAGATTTGTGACGAAGCACCTTTTTATACCCTTGGTCCACTAACTACCGATATCGCACCTGGTTATGATCACTTCACCTCTGGTATTGGCGCCGCAATGATCGGCTGGTTTGGTTGTGCAATGCTGTGTTATGTTACGCCAAAAGAACACCTTGGTTTGCCAAACAAAGAAGATGTTAAAGAAGGGCTAATCACTTACAAAATTGCGGCCCACGCTGGTGATTTAGCCAAAGGACATCCAGGCGCGCAAATTCGTGACAATGCGATGTCTAAAGCCCGTTTTGAATTTAGATGGCATGATCAATTTAATATTGGACTAGATCCTGAGCGAGCGCATAAATACCACGATGAAGCACTACCACAAGAATCGGGTAAGGTAGCCCATTTTTGTTCAATGTGTGGTCCGAAGTTTTGCTCGATGAAAATCTCACAAGAAGTACGAGATTTTGTGGCAAACAAAGAGCAAACCATCGAAATTAAATTGCTAGATGAAACGATAACTATCGATGCGGCGATGGCTGAAAAATCTGCCGAGTTTAAAGCCCAGGGCAGCGAAATTTATAAGTTGGCTAAAGAGGCTCCGTAAATGAGTGATCCAAGTGATGATGCCCAGGCATCAGCTGTTATTTGGACTATTGGCGGGGTTGATCCACTAGGTGTCGCGGGAGTCATCGCTGACTCTCGCGCAGCTAATGCAATTGACGTTCATTGTGCGACTATTGTGACCTGCGTGACAGCGCAGAACTCACTAAGCTTTAATCAGCTCCATGCTACTGACGTCCAATTACTGGACGCGCAATGGTGCGCTTTGTTAGAGCAACTCGTGCCATCAGTGATCAAAATTGGCTTAATTGCCAATGCGGAGCAAGCACAATGGCTTGGCGACAAATTAGCCAGTTATCGCAGTAGCACCAATGAGCAATTGATAGTAATTTATGATCCTGTATTAGCTAGTTCTAGTGCCAGTGAATTAGTCAATCAGCAGACGTTAGAGGCAATAAAACAATTTCTATTACCTCAGGTTGATTTGCTGACCCCAAATATTGACGAGGCTCAAGCGTTAACAGGGCTAACACTGGATCAACCCAGTGATTTAGTTGCCCTAGCCCGCAGCTTAATGATTGAGTTCGAGCTCAGTGTCTTAGTCAAAGGGGGTCATTTGGCCGGTGTCACTGCTGCCTATGATTGCTACATTGCCAAATTACACCAAGTTGCGCCGCGTGAGCCTGCAACCAGTTTTGTGATGGTTTCACCATTGCTTAACAACCGTAATTTACGTGGCACAGGTTGTAGCCTTGCTAGTTCTATTGCCGCGTGGTGTGCTAAAGGACTAACAGTGTGTGACGCGTTAATCTTAGCTAAGGCG
>JABSRS010000584.1 GCA_013214885.1 Gammaproteobacteria bacterium | reverse complement strand
AAGCCCATAATCCCATGTAAGATTGACGCTGTTAACTTGACTCACCATTTGCCCTAATCTATTGTAACTATAGGATGTTATAATACCTCTAGCGTCATTTTTAGTTAATTTATTACCTAGTTCATCATAGGTGAAGCTTGTTAATTTTGTATCGGGGCTATTTAAATCTTCGGTGCCCATTATCGGGTTGTTTTCATATTTCGTCGTGTTTCTTCTAGCATCAATAATTTTAGATACTTTACTTATATCATACTCATATTCGGTCACTTTATTGTAAGGATTAGTATGTTTGATTACACGGTCAAAAGCATCATATTGGAACTTGTTTCTAGCACCTTTTGCATCAATTTCTGTTAAACGATTACCGTTGCCATCATAAGTCATATACGCCAATACATTATAATTGTTATCTATAACTTTGACTAAGTTTCCCATGGAATCATACTTATAATTGATTTCATATTTAGCTATATACTTATAGCCATATTCGCATATTGGTCTCGGCCTCGGATCTGTAGGAATAGGAAAAATAGCAAGAGTGCTAAAAGATTTGGTTGAAGAAGGCTCTGCTTGGCAAGGATAATGGATCAACATCCACTGTGGCTCACCATAAGAGGTTGATGTTAAATTACCCATTAAATCGTAACTATGCCTTTTTTCTAAAAAGGCGATATCATCAGCTGGTCCAATCAATCTTTGAGATTTTTCGGAGGTTAATAATCCTCTATTATCATATTCATAGGTCAACGCGATACCATCACTTCGAATTGCCGTTTTTATTTTGTCAAATGCATTGTAACTATATGTTGTTGTTAATGATTTTCCTGTTATGGATATGTTTTTCTTGGTTTTTATTTTGCCTCGTGAATCATATGTATATTTAGCTTTAGTTAAATCAGGTAGTGTAATTGTATGAGCTAACCCTAAATTATTATAATCACCGTAGCTTGTAATATTTCCATTAGCGTTTAAGGTTTTGACTAATAATCCTTGTGAATTATACTCATTAATAGTCACTGCACCCGTGGGGTGTGTTGTCGTGACTTTTTTAACTAAATTATTTGGATGATATAAATATTCGTTGGTGGTTTTGTAGCTTTTATTGTCGAAATTAACTTCTCTAAGTTTATTATTTAATTGTTCATCATAATCATATTTTTCAGTGACATTACCTCTCTTTAATTCAGTAATTAAATTGTAATTAGCATGCCACGTCATGCTAATGGTTTGTTCGTTATCTGTGCCTTCGGCAAATGTTCTGCTCATTAATACATCATTTCTTAAGACATCTTTAGTAACATTGCCATTTCTGTCAGTCTTTTTAAGATCATAATCCCCATCTCGACGCGGATTCGGATAAATTCTAGATTCCGTCATTACTGATGCGGCACAATATGGAGTTCCCTCATAGCTCACTTCATATAAATTATTTTTCCTCTCAGTATAGTATTTATAAACTGATTTATGCCCTAAAGGATTAGTGACGGTTGTGCTTTTTAAGTGGTAGTTAAACGTGAATTTATCAGAAAATCCCGAACGCCCGCTTGAATAAATATTACTTGGGTGATAAGAGCTAATACCCCGTCCTTCAGAGTCATATTCAAACCAAGAATATCGCTTGTTACTTCTGGATACGCCAGAAGTAACAAGCGATATTCTTG
>JABSRS010000583.1 GCA_013214885.1 Gammaproteobacteria bacterium | reverse complement strand
GACCGGTAAATAACGACTGACCAAATTAAGCAATACCTCTGGTGCAAAAGGCTTAGCCATGTAATCGGCAGCACCTTCTCGCATCGCACTAACCGCATCATCAATCGTCGCGTATGCCGTCATTAGCAGCATTGGCAGTTCTGGCCATTTGGCTTTGATGCTGCGTAATAAGACTAATCCAGACATCCCGCCCATTTGGACATCAGAAACCACCAAGGCCACCTTAGTTGTTTTAAGGGTAAGTAATGCTTCTTCACCACTTTCACACTCAATACACTCATACCCACCCAGCATCAATGTATCAACTAATGCTTCGCGTAATCCCGCATCATCTTCGACCACTAATATTTTTTTAAGCGACATTCTTAACTCCCCACCGCATGTTGCATAATAATTGCAGCTTCACGTTGTAATGGAATAATCAGCGAGAACTTAGAGCCCTGCCCCTGTTTTGATACTAACGTTAACCGGCCATTATGTGACTTCGTGACCGATTGCACCACCGCTAACCCTAATCCTGTTCCTTGGGATTTAGTGGTATAGAAGGGTTCAAATATTTTTCGTTGTAGCGCTGGAGAAATACCAGGACCATTGTCTATTAATGAAATTTCAACTTCATTTTCGCCATACTTTTGAGCGATAAGATGAAGCAGTAAACCAGATGGCTTAGCTTGGATTGCATTATGGATTAAATTATTAATCGCACCAGCTAAGGCACTACGGTTGCCCATAATTAATAAATCAGGTTCTGGTAGCGTCACCATTAAGCGGGCTTTGTGCTGAATCATCATCGCTTCAGACGCCGTATCTACCTCACTCAGTAACTCTTGCAGCGACAGCTCACTAACCACCGGGTTATTATCGCTTTTGGCCAGCATCAACATATCATTAACTTGTAATTCCAAGTCTTTGAGCCGCGCCATTAACTTGCCATGAAAAGATTCTCGGGCTGTTTCACTAATTTGTTTGTTTTTAAGGTTCGCAGCATAAAGCATAGCGGCTGATAATGGCGTGCGCACCTGATGAGCAAGTGAGGCAACCATTTTTCCTAGCGCCGACAATCGTTGCATTTGGGCCATGTTATTTTGTAATTGACGCGTCTCAGTAAGGTCCGTTAGCAAAATCAATTGCCCAGACTCAGGCTCTAAGGAGGTGATCGCTATTTTTAAGCGCCTGCCATCTTTAAGTGACACTTCATGACCATCATCGGCTCGTGGTTGAAAGCACCGCTTAATCACATCAAGCCAGCGTTCTTCAAGCAACGGAGCACCCAGTAAAGATATAGCCACTTGATTGGCTTCTTCAACCCGACCATTGCCATCAATAATAATTAAACCAGAGGGTAAAATATCAACCAAGTGGGCAAGACGACTACTTGATATCGCCTGTTCTCTTGGTAAGTTGTGATGTATAGCCATGGGCACCCCGTCAATATATTGTCTAAGTAACTAATAAGTTGACAGCTGCAGTTTTTGTGCCAGCCTGCGTTAATCAATTAATACAATGAGTTACACCTAATTTTCTCAATAAATAAGGCAACATTCTAGTTAACTGTGATGAAATTTTATTATCGAAAATTAAATTGGTTGCGTCAGACTAACAGGTTCCTCCATTTCACGCTCTTAGTTGCCTTCATCTGGATAGCTGTTAGGAGAAGAAATCAGGGAC
>JABSRS010000582.1 GCA_013214885.1 Gammaproteobacteria bacterium | reverse complement strand
TCCGAAAAATTTTTCACAACATGCTCCATCATTATCGCTCTTGGTTATTGGTTTAGTTTAGTTTTTTTCGGCCAATTTTCATTGAACCCGACACCGATTTCATCGTCAGTGTTGCTGAGCCATCACCAGCAACAAATTTTAAAACTTGTTGCTGCAGGTGTTTTGTTTGGGGTAAATCGTTGGTCAGAGTATTTTCAATCTTACCGCCAAATTGACTACTTAGTTGGCACTGGGCATCTAACTCACCGATGACTTGATAATGTAACGCGCCATTAACACTAGAGAGCTTGATGACCGCATCATCAGATAAATCACCACTAATGGTCGTTTGACCAGAAATATTCTTGGTTTTGAGCTTAACTATTTTATTAATCACCACATTAATATTTCCCGACATCGATTTAATCGCGATGTTGTCATATTCACCATCAATAAAAATATCACCATTGATTGATTCCAATCTGGCATTGCCACTTGAATTTTTAATATTGATGCTGCCACTAACGGTGGATAATTCGAAGTTTGCTGCCACATCGTCAAGCGTTAAATCACCACTAATAGTTCGTCCTTCAATCCGAGCGGTTAGCTGCTTAAAGCTAAACGATGTTTCAATGCCGTTGAACCAAAGTACGGTTTTATGCGGAATAAAAATGTGTAGTTGACTGCCTTGACCAGCATGAGACCGTGCCTGCATTGCTACTTTAATCTGTAGTTTACGACCATGATCTTTAATCATTAATCGACTGGCAGCATCGCCTAACTCCCCTTTGATAAGTACATGTTGTTGGTCCCAGCCTTGAATATCAACAGCACCTCTAGGTATATCGATCAGTAAAAACTCGAGCTTGGTACTATCGATTGATTTATTAATCAGCTCACCAGCAACAGTTGCTCCCGTGTAAAAACAAACCATTAATAGCCAAATTCGTATCAACATTATTACTCCAGTCAATTTGCATGCATTAACACAACCCTAACTAACGCTTATAAAATACACAAACAAATAGTGACTAATAATGTTACAAAACATTAGCGAATATTTTATCTTCGATATTTTTGATTGTTTGACCTATGACAAATTAAGTTACATTTTTGATTTGATATTTGTTAAATATTTAGCTTATATTAAATCAGGTTCAAAATTTAACCGTCCTTACAAATATAACCGATTGATTTACAGGAGCCGTATTATGTCTTTCGACATTACCTTCAACCTAAAAGATAGCGATCTTGAATACTTTCGAGATGTCATGCGCAAGGCGCAAACTGGCGTGGCCAATATTGATGAGCAACACATGTTAGATAATGTTCGTCAGTTGGTCAGTAAAATTGAAACTGATGTCCCAGAATTTGTTGCCCAACGGCTAAAAAAATTAGAACTACTGGTCACAATGATTGAGGACGCAGAGTGGAACATTCCGACCGAATCTCATCAAGACATCGTCAGCGCGTTGGCATACTTTAATAATCCAGAGGATTTAATCCCCGACCATATCCCGGTATTGGGTTTCTTAGACGACGCGATTATGATTGAACTAGTGGTTGCCGAGTTAAAAGATGACATGGACGATTATAGCGAGTTTTGTAGCTACCGCGATCGCGAAGGCGTTCGCAAAGACCGCGATACTATTACTCGAGATGAATGGCTCGCAGACAAACGTAGTGCGCTACATAGC
>JABSRS010000581.1 GCA_013214885.1 Gammaproteobacteria bacterium | reverse complement strand
AGGCCCACAAGATATTACACATATTTTGGCCTCGACCGTCGATATAATCGAAGAGCTTTATAATAACCCCCACGTTGGTGTAACGGGCATTTCGAGTGGTTATGGCGATCTCGATAAAATGACCGCAGGTTTTCAAGACTCGGATTTGATTATTATTGCAGCCCGTCCATCGATGGGTAAAACCACCTTTGCGATGAATATTGCCGAGCATGCCGCGATGAACGAAGATAAACCAGTGATTATCTTCTCGTTAGAGATGCCCGCTGAATCAATCATGATGAGAATGTTGGCTTCGCTAGGACGAGTCGATCAAACCAAAATTCGTACCGGTCAGCTCGAAGATGACGACTGGGCGCGCGTGTCGTCGACCATGGGGATCTTGCTGGAACAAGGTAAGATGTACATCGATGATTCATCGGGTTTAACCCCAACCGAAGTACGCTCGCGCTCGCGCCGTATTGCGCGTGAGCATGATGGTATCGCGATGATCGTGATTGATTATCTGCAATTGATGCAAGTTCCAGCGCTATCGGAGAACCGAACGTTAGAAATTTCTGAAATATCGCGCTCACTAAAATCCTTGGCCAAAGAATTAAAATGCCCAGTAATTGCATTGTCTCAGCTTAACCGTGGTTTGGAACAACGTGCCGATAAGCGACCAATTAACTCCGATCTCCGTGAATCAGGCGCGATCGAGCAAGATGCCGACTTAATCATGTTTATCTACCGTGACGAAGTGTATAACGATGATAGCCCTGACAAAGGCAGTGCCGAAATTATTATCGGTAAGCAACGTAACGGCCCAATTGGTAAATGCCGCTTAACGTTCCAAGGGCAGTTCTCGCGTTTCGATAACTATGCTGGTCCCGCTTATGACGATGAATATTAATGAGTGCAGTGACCGCGGTTATTAGCCGCAGCGCTATTGTTCATAATTATCAACAAATTAAAGAGTTTGCGCCAAATTCTAAGGTGATTTCGGTCTTAAAAGCCAATGCCTATGGCCATGGTTTACTGGAAATCGCGCGCACCCTAACGGCAACCGATGCCATTGGCGTCGCTCGTATTGAAGAGGCGCTAGAATTACGTGCCGGTGGTATTGTAAAACCTATTTTATTGCTCGAAGGGTTCTTTGAGCAATCTGATATTGAAATCCTAATCACCAATAATATTCAAACAGCGATTCACAGTTTTCATCAGCTAGCGATGCTTGAGCAAGCCAAGCTTAGTGGTTCGCTTAAAGTATGGCTAAAGATTGATACTGGGATGAATCGTTTGGGTATTGCGCCAGCAGAATTTGAGCAAGCATATCAGCGTCTACAGCAGATTTGTTATGTTAGTCAGCCAATTAATTTGATGACTCACTTTGCTTGTGCCGATGATCTTGAAAATCCATTTACCACGCAGCAAGCGAATGAGTTTTTTGAGTTGGTGGCTAATCACCAAGGTCAGAAATCATTAGCCAACTCGGCGGCTATCGTAGCTTGGCCACATACACACGTTGATTGGATCCGACCTGGGTTGTTGTTGTATGGTTGCAGCCCAGTCAATAATCGCAGTGCTAAAGACTTTGGTTTGCGGGCAGCGATGACATTAAGCTCCAGTGTTATTGCAATAAAACAGATTAAAGCTGGCCAAAAGGTCGGTTACGGCTCCACGTGGCAAGCAAGTGAAGACACCGAATTGGCGGTCATCGCAATAGGTTATGGCGAC
>JABSRS010000580.1 GCA_013214885.1 Gammaproteobacteria bacterium | reverse complement strand
GAAGACAATGTTAGTCAATTTCTGTCTCGGTTGTCGCCTGATGAGGGATTGTCGCAAAGTTCTGTCACCAAAACAGTACAGGATGCTCAAGGTTTTATTTGGATTGCTACTGCGATGGGGCTTAATCGCTATGACGGTTATCAGGTTAGTCATATTTCAGGCCCGAACGACATTTTCGATGCAGAGTTCATTTCAACGCTTTTTATTGATCGCCAAGGTTACCTTTGGGTAAGTACACTCTATTCTGGCTTATATCGAATTAATACTGCGACACTGGCCACTGAGCAATATTTTAATGGCAAGCTTGGCACTGATGATGATTTTATCTCTGAGGTCATCACGATTGAGCAGGGTGAACTTAATACCTTGTGGCTCGGGATCTCAGGGCATGTTTATCTGCTAGATGTTGATAGTGGCCAACTAACAAAATATATGTCGCTAATTGGTCAGGACCATATTGTTCGAGATCTATTGCTTGAGCAACAATGGCTTTATTGTGCGACATCTCAAGGGCTGTTTCGGATTAATATTCAAACGCAGCATCATGAATTAATTAAGCATCTTCCAGCATCAATCGACAGCCAAGATAGTATTAATGCGAAGTTTTTGATCAATGATCCACTTTTAGGTCTATTAATTGGCACTGTCGAGGGGTTATTTCAGTTAAATCAATCAGGTGTATCGGGCCCAAAGCAGCTGATTGCCGACTTAAACATTTGGGATATGGTGTTACTTGACCATCAATATATGGTCGCTACCGATAAAGGTGTTTATTTATTTGATCCGCGAACCCTAAAATTAAGTTTTTTGACTAAATTTAGTCATAGTTCTTATCGAATTACCGATGACAATGTCATTGATTTATATAAAGATAATTATGGTGTTATGTGGCTAGCATCAAAATCGCAAGGGGTGCTGAGATGGTCGCCACAAACCAGACGTTTCAAGCATGTATCGGCATCGACCCAAGCGAAGCTTAGCCATGATAACGTTCTGGTATTGCTCACCGACGACCATGATACGTTGTGGGTTGGCACCAATAATGGCTTAAATAAAGTCGATTTAAAACGTAACACCGTGGTTCATTACCTGACCAACGATGATAAAAAAGCGGTCAGTGGCAAACAGGTTATTTCTGGTCTGTTTGAGTATCCAGGTGACAGCAATAAGTTGTGGTTGGTTAATGATGATGGCTTAGCAATTTTTGATAAAACGACGGGCAAATTAAACCAACCTTTTTACACCGCCGCTGCCAAAAAGCATTTAACCGAACCATGGCTTGGCGGTTACCACGTGCTAGATAATGAGCATATTGTATTTGTAACCCTAAAAAGTCACTATCTCTATAATTCGATAAGTGGTGAAATAACCCCGTTAGCAGGCTTAAATGATGTTGCAAATCCAGAATTAAGTTTGAATTTTATTGGTAGTTTTCCACAGCAGAAAAATACCGTGTTGTTAGTCTCATCGGGTCATTTATATCGTTATGATTTAATAAAAAAACACACCACCTTGCTATATCAAGTCAAAAATTATCAACCTCAGACTTATGATTCGGTCGATAACTGGGTGATTGACCATAATAACATTCTTTGGTTAGCGGTGAGTGGCGAGGGATTGATCGGACTCGATTATCAAACCATGCAAGAAAAATATCGCTATGATACGACCAATAAACTAAGTACCAATAGTATCTATAGCCTGCAGCTAGATCAATTTAATAACCTGTGGTTTAGCTCGCAGAA
>JABSRS010000579.1 GCA_013214885.1 Gammaproteobacteria bacterium | reverse complement strand
CAACTTGATCAACAATATCCCCGACCCCCGCTATCGCCATATTATCGTCTGTATCGAGGATTACTCAGACTTTCGCCACCGGATAGTTCGTTCTGACGTCGAGGTGATCGCACTACATCGCTCCCAGATCGGAGTATGGCAATTACGTAAAGCGCTATACAAAATTTTCAGAAAATTGCGACCCACTATCGTGCATTCACGCAATATGTCGGGTCTTGATGCTTTACTTCCAGCTCGCCTTGCTGGCGTTCCTTACTGTATCCATAGTGAACACGGTTTTGATGTCGGTAACCTAGAGGGTCTTAACTGGAAACCAGCCATGTTGAAACGGCTCCATTCTCCGTTGGTCAGTCGTTACATTACGGTATCGAAGAACCTTAAGAGCCACTTGGTGGAGCGGGTAAAGATCAACCCAAGCAAAATTTCACAAATCTATAATGGCGTAAATGTTGAACGGTTCAGCCCCGCTGTAGACGAGGGAAGACGAAAATGGCTGCCGCTAGACTTCAATGACGAGAGTCTATTCCTTATTGGAACCGTCGGTCGGATCCAACCGATCAAGGATCAACAAACTCTCCTTCGAGCCGTAGCGAAGATCATAGCACAACAGCCAATACGTTCTGAACGGCTACGCTTAGTCATCGTTGGTGACGGCCCGTTGTTAGGATCGTTAAAGAAACTGGCCGCAGAACTGAACATCGTCCAGCGAGTATTTTTTCCAGGCTCACTCGACAACATCCCACAGGCACTGCAATCACTAGATGTCTTTGTGTTGCCCTCACTCAACGAAGGGATCTCTAACACTATTCTCGAAGCAATGGCCTGTGGCCTACCAGTAATCGCTACAGCAGTGGGGGGCAATGTCGAATTGGTCGAGGACGGTATCAATGGACAACTGTTTAAACCAGGTGATAGCTCATCTTTAGCCAAGTTAATATTGGGCTATATCGATGATGAAGATCTGCGCCAAAATCATGCTCAGGCTGCCTTGACCCATGCTCGAATGCATTATAGTTTACCTGCGATGGTGGCAGGATATCAGGCTGTTTACGACGCTGTGAGTGGACAGACTTAACGTGTCAGTTTGCACTTAAAACCAGATAACCTCACTAGTTAAGCAACCGATTAATGAGTCATTTGTTACCGCCACTTATCAATAAGTGGCGGTTTAGAATAGATGGCAGCTAAACGATAAGTACAAGGTATATACTTATCTCACCCGTCATTAAGCAATAACTTTTTTGATTGGTAATTTACCGTCATTAACAAAAGATAATAGCTCTTCGATTGATAGCGCATCTAAACCCAATGAAGCTAAGGTTCTTCCTTCTTTATAAAAATCTCTTTTTAAAATGCCACCACACATCTCGATTAAGCGATGACATTCAGGCATCGCAATATTCAATTTATCACCTAATGAGGCTAATAAAACCAAGCCCATAGGGACATCTTCGGTAATGTAGCGATTATCAAAACTATAAGGACCGGGTGGTGATGATAATTTATAACTTTCAAATACATCTTTTGGGTTTTGCGTGAGATCTTCCTCGTTTCTAAACAAACATGCATCTAGATAAGGAATTTTTTCACATCCTAACCCACTTAATACCGCCATTTTTTCCGCGTCAAGTTTCTCTATCATCAGCCATGCCATGTCAGTTGAAAGTGCATCCCTGTACATATAAGGAACTTCATTAGGATGATGTTTGACACAGTACTCCAGCATTGGGTACATAACGTATAAGC